>JAFZGR010000287.1 GCA_017555325.1 Alphaproteobacteria bacterium
GGTAATTGCAAACGTTTAAAAGCTGATTTTTGATACAAAGTGTTTATTCGGTCAACCGTTTGTTTGTCAAATCCCACTTGAACAATTTGTTCAGGTGTTTGTTTTAAATCAACCAATTGATGCAAAACGGCATCTAAAGTTGCATAGGGCGGTAATGAATCAGCATCTTTTTGATTGTCGGCTAATTCGGCAGATGGTTGACGAGAGACAACTTCGGGTGTTAAATAAACACCGTTTTTTTGTCCGATATAGTCGGCTAACTGATAAAGTGTGCTTTTATAAATATTCCCGATTGGCATCAGTCCGCCACAAGTATCTCCGTATAATGTGCAATAGCCAACACACGCTTCTGATTTGTTTCCGCACGCCAAAACCAATGCTCCTGTTTGGTTGCTGATGCCCATTAAAATCTGTCCTCGAATACGGGCTTGAATGTTTTCCGTTACAATTGGTTTTATCGGTTCGGATAGTGTAGTGTTTAACAGATGAACCATATTATCCACCGTCGGCTGAATATCAATTTCCTGATAAGGAGCGTGATAGTGTTTTGTTAAATCTCGGGTAATATCCAAACTTAATTGGGAAGTGTGTTTTGTTTTCATCATAACGGCTGTCACATTTTCTGCACCGAGTGTATGACAGGCAAGGGCAAAAACAAATGCCGAATCCATTCCGCCCGATAAACCGAGTAAAACTTTTTTAAAGCCGTTTTTTTCGCAGTATTCTTTTAAACCGATAGATAGGTTTTTCCAAATTAAATCAAATTGTGTTGTCATGGTTTTTCTCCTTTTGGTCAGTGATTACACTAGCTGGACAATATCGCACGGGGCGAAAAAAGGGGGGGGATGGCATTAAATTCATTCCCCCTTTTTTATTAAGACCGTTGTAATTGGGCTGTCCGTTGTTGATATTGAGCAATAATGGATTGCTGTTTGTTGTAAAGCGGTTGTGCAATGCCGACTCCGTAAGTATGCGGATTTAAAAAACGTTTATGCGAGTCATCCAATAATGCCAAATGGGTAAACGTTGCTTGTTGAATATCGGTTAATGGACGGTGAAGATGTTTTTCCTGTACGTGTCCGTTAACAACAACCGGTTCTAAAAGCGTATAGGCCTGTGTGCCTTTTTTAAATCGTCTGCGGGGACTTTGCGGATTAACATCCCGTATGGAAACGATATCCGTTGTCAACTGATTGTTTTCAAGTTGAACGGAATTTACATCAGCAATAATATCTCCGGCATATTTGCCATCTTCAATTAAACGAATAACGTCCGTTGCCCCCGGAATGGTTGTTTTTCCTTCGGCAACTTTCATTTTATCAACCCCGTTGATGGATTTTGTTTTAAATACGCCCCCCAAAGACGGTTGATCATATGCCGTTACTAATTTTGTGCCGACTCCGAAAATATCGTAAGAGGCATGTTGGTTCAGCAGTAAATCGGCAATAATGTGTTCGTCCAAATCGTTTGAGGCAATCAGTTTAACGTGAGGCATATCGGCTTTATCAAACATCTGACGGGCTTTTTTGTACCAATATCCTAAATCACCTGAATCAATTCGAATGGCTTTAAGTGGAATGCCGGTTTCTTTGCTAGCCTGAATGGCGTTTAAAATGCCTTGTTTAATATCGTATGTATCCACCAGTAATGACCCGTTGTGCGGATGAGCTTTTAAATATGTTTTAAAGGCTTCCAGTTCGCTGTCAAATGACATAATGAACGAATGAGCCATTGTGCCTTCTTTCGGAATGTTAAAATGATAGGCTCCGGCAACGTGAGATGTTGCCGTACATCCGCCGATATAAGCGGCACGGGTGGTAAAATAACCGCCGATTTCTTGTTCCCGTCGAAATCCCATTTCTAAAACGGGACGGGTTTTGCCGTCTAAACGGGAAGCATGTATAATGCGGGAGGCTTTTGTGGCAATCAGGCTTTGACTGTTAAAAATGTTTAACGCAATTGCTTCCAATAAGTCCACTTGCCAACAGGGGCCTGTAATTTGAATAGCTGGTTCGTTCGGAAACAGTAATTCGCCTTCCGGTACGGCTTTGATATTGACGGATAACGGTGTGTTTTTAATTGTTTGCAAAAAATCCTCACTAAAACGAGGATTGCCGTCAATATCTTTTTCTTGTCTTAACAAATCAAGGTGCTTTTCGGTAAAACGCCAGTTTTTAACATATTCCAAAAACAAGCCTAATCCGGCACAAATAAGATATCCGCCCCCGAATGGATTTTTACGGAAAAAAACTTCGGATGTTTTTGTTTGATTAAATTGAGAGGAATTAAACCATCCCTTTGCCATGGTTAAATGATAAAAATCACATAAAAGCGGATTGCCGGTTGCCAAAACAGGATTGCCCCCTGTAATCAATTTTTGTAAAGAATCGGCAGTAATGCCTGTTTTTTCCATTAATTCACGAACGGTTAAATGGGTTAAATTCTGAATGTTTGTCATGGGTTATTCTCCTAATGTTAATTGTGTGGAATGGGTTGCATTTAATCTTTTTAAGTTAGCAAAAGCCTGATGGCGCTGTATGACTTGGGGTGTTTGTTCATTTAATCCTTTGGTTAAATCGGATAAAAGAGTCACTTTTGCCCCTCGTTCTAAAAAGCCCATCATGGCTTGTTCCACACAAATATCGGTACAAACACCGGCTAAATAAATATGTTTATCCGTAAAGTTTTGTTGCAAAACATCATATTGAGAAACTTCTTGCCAAACATCAGTTGTGCCTTTATACAAAACAATTGTATCGGCAGGTAATTCTTTTTGAATGGCTTGCGGATATTGCCAACCCTCTGTTTGATATATGCAATGGGGCGGAAATGTTTTGCCTTCACACGTTTGAGCGTATGTTTCGGCAAAGTGTGTATCGCAGGTAATGATGATTTGATTGAAAAATGATTTATATTTTTTTAAAAAGTTTGCAACGTTTTGTGCTAATTTTGGTTCGTTGACGGTTAGTTTTCCGTCTTTTTGGATAAAATCGTTTTGTATATCTACAAGAACTAAAATATTATTCATAATGTATCTCCCATGGCCAAAGGTTAAACAAAATCCGCTTTTTATAGGCCCTTCAAAAACACGGACGGAATAAAAATGTGTCAGGAAATGCCTTGATGATTTTCAAAATGGTTTTGAATTAAATCACAATTTGCTGGATGAATAAAGTTTTTCCAGCGGGCATCTTTGTATTTTAACATATCCCGAATCATAGAACCGCTGACAAACGGAAAATCAGGATCTGTTCGGTCAACCAATTCTATTTTTTTTACCGCACTTTTAAACCAATGTGCATCATACGTTGAACCGGCATAATAGACATCGGGCAGTCCCCATTCGGGAATGGATTCGTTTAAAAAGTCCAAAACATAATCAGCCCATTCAATCGGATTGTTAATATCGTATATGCCCATAATTTTTAAACGGGGATAATCCGGTGTATTGCGATAAATGTTTTGAATCATTTTTTTACGGGATGTATAGTTAAACGGATTTTTAGATGTGCCATGTTCCTGAATGGACCCAAGTAAAACAGTCACTTTTTCACATTCGTTCAGCATTCGGTTAATGATTTTTTCATGACCGATATGAAACGGTTGTGCCCGCATAATGACTAATCCGTGTTTGTGTTGGTAAGACATAAAAAAACTCCTTTCATTTGTGAAGGAGCAGCTTGTCAATATAAAACGAATAATACGGATATCCGTATTTTATTCCTATTTAACAGAGCGGCTCACTCTTATCTTGTTCTTCGCTTATCAGCCCAGCAAGCGACAAGAACAAGGTTAGTTTAGACCCAAAAAAGAATCCTGTCAATCACTTTTTTCAATAAGTATTCCGTTTTTATCGTGAGATACAATAAAAGGGTATGTATTTAAGGGCGTTTTGCCGATTTTCTCTTGACAAATATTTTGTGAACACACACTTAATAACCGTATAACGCCCAAAAAGAGTTTAATCGTTTATTTTACAGTTATTTCGGAGGAAAAAATGAAAGAAACAATGAATGAAAACACATGTCTGACATCGGAAGAAAAAAAACTTTTAAAGCAAGAGATAAAAGAGGTTTGGAGTGAATTGCCCGTTGAATTGAAGGAATATATTATAGAAGTTAAACGCCAAAAATTAAAAGCGATGTATATGTTGCAGGATTGGGCGAAAAAAAACGGTCACGAAACGATGTTGGATTTACTCTCTTGTGCAATTGTCGGTAAAGAAGCAAAATTAGCCGAAATGGAACAAACAGTTATGGATAAGGAGTAATTATGGAACAGGAAACAAAACCGTATCGGCGTGAAGATTATACATTGGGAAACGGATTGTATTTATCCGAACGTCAAGTTGAAGTTTTGCGCCAGTTGGGACGTGGATTTTCAAATAAACAAATTGCACATGAATTGGGAGTTGCCGAACCGACCGTTAAAATGCATGTCAGTTCTATTTTGCGGGCATTAAATGTTCAAAATCGTGTGCAAATTTTGTTAAAAGCAAAAGAATTGAATTTTTTATAGGTATTATTACAACGTGTTTGTTTTAATACGGATTGGTATTTGAATTGCCTGAAAAGCAGTTGAATGCCAATCTTTTTTATTAGATTGATTGTTATGTTGTTTTTTTTGTTGACAAACGGGACGAGTCTAATCAAAATAACAGCATTGTTTATTTTGATGTGGGTAATTCGGTTATGTTAAAGTATGTTGCTTATTTGTTATGTGCCGTTGCGGATATTTATTTTTGGTGGGTGTTGGGAGATAATAATTTTGCCACCCGCAGAAAGCATATTTATCCGTTAATCAGTGTTATTAATGATCCGTTTTACCTGTGCTGTGTGTTTTTTAGCTTTGTATCGTTTCGTAAAGCAAACTATGGTCCCGCCTTGTTTGTTGTTGCTTTGCCGATTGTTTTAACGATTTTGTACTACCTGATTTTTCGATAAAAAAAGTGTTTTAGCATAAAATTTACACGTAGATGTGTAAAAATGCTTGATATTTATTTTAATTATGATA
>JAFZGR010000029.1 GCA_017555325.1 Alphaproteobacteria bacterium
ATACGATTAAATATATATAACAAAATGGCCTGTTATTTTGAATAATAGGCTGTTTTTATTATATCAAACGCAATAGTTGGAGAGGTAGTCTTTTGCGAAATTATAGTGCTAGACAAACTTGTTAAAAAAATAATACTCTTTGTGTGAGAAAAAGAAGGTCTATAAATATAAAAAACTATCGAAATATCTTTTTTAATTAAAAATTCCTCGTTTATTTAAGGTTATTTTAATGGGCTTCTTTCCAGTTGTCACCAGATTGAACTTCGGCAATCAGCGGAATGGAAAGACGAGTGGCATTTTCCATTGTTTGTTTTATCAATTCCATTGCTTGTGGAACATCGTTTTCTTTAACTTCAAACACCAATTCATCATGTACTTGCAATAATAATCGGGCATCTAAATTTGATTTTTTAAGTGCTTTATCAACATCAATCATTGCCCGTTTTATAATATCGGCAGCTCCGCCTTGAATAGGGGCATTAATGCCGGCCCGAACCGCAAAACTTTTTGTTTTTGGTACATTATATCCTTGAATAAAACATTTACGTCCCATATGTGTTTTCACATAACCGTTTGTTAAAACCTGTTCGGTCATATTATCCATATATGTTTTTATTTCCGGATAATGCTCAAAATAAGTATTAATATATTCTTTTGCTTCTTTTTGTCCAATTCCTAATTGGCGAGCCAATCCAAATCCCGATATGCCGTAAATTAAACCAAAATTAATGGCTTTTGCCCGTCGACGTAAATCCGCATCAACTAAATGAAGGGGGTGTCCGAAAATTTGTGAGGCAGTTCGGGCGTGAATATCTTCATTTTTCAAAAATGATTCTTTGAGTTGAGCGACATTTGCAACATCAGCCATTAAACGCAATTCAATTTGTGAATAATCGGCACAAACAAGTTTATACCCTCGTTTTGCAATAAAAGATTTTCGAATTTCTTTTCCGGCACTTGTCCGAATGGGAATGTTTTGTAGATTAGGATCAACGGATGATAATCGCCCCGTATTGGTAATTGTTTGCAAAAAGGTTGTATGAACCCGATTATTTTCATCTGCTTGGGCTGTTAAAGCATCAATATAGGTTGATTTTAGTTTGCCGTATAATCTGTATTCTAATATTTTTTGTGCAATCAGATTGCCGTCTTCTGCCAAAGCCGTCAATGTTTTAACATCGGTTGCATATGTGCCCGAGGCTGTTTTTTTGCCGGCACTTAATTCCAATTTATCAAAAAGAATATGGCTGACTTGTGCCGGTGAATTAATATTAAAAACTTCACCAGCCAGTTCATAAATTTGATTCATTAAGCGATCTAATTCTTGTGTGAATGCTTCTCGTAAATGGGATAAATGGTTTTTATCAATTAAAATGCCTGTTTGTTCCATTTCAAATAAAATCGGAATAAGTGGCAAATCCAATGTGTGATAAACAATTTCGGCGGTTGTGTTTTGCATTTGTGTAGTAAGAAGAGTATGTATTTGCATAACGGCAGATACTTCTTGCATACAAATTGGGGCTTTTGTTTCTAGTTCAATTGTTTCGAAACGGACTTTGTTTTTGCCTGATCCAAGTAATGTGGATATGCTTGCAGTACCGTCGTTTAAATATTGTAAACGCATATAGGATAAAGTATGTGTGATATTTGAGCCATTTAACACATAACTTTCAAGCATAATATCGTGAAAATTATTTAAGCAAATATTTTTTATCCCTTGTTTGTTAAGTTGATGACATAAGGACTTTAGATTACAACCGATTATTAACACAGATTTATCGGATAACCAATTTTGTACATAATTGAAGGCGACTGAACGAGAAATGCCATTTGATTCAGTGTCTTGGAACGAAAATAAATCTAGCGGTTTTTCTTCTTCGGCATGAGTTAACGGTACATAAAATACAGTTTTTTCATCTGGAGCAACAGCTAAACCGTTCGAAGGTGAATTCGGGGTATCATTATTACTCGGATAGAGCAAAATAGCACATTTTTTTGTTTTTTGAATCCGCTGAACAAGTGTATTAAATTCCGATTGTGTTTTGATAATGGTGTATTCTTTTTCTTTATTTGTTGTACATTCGCATATGTTAGAATCGGTATCTTTTGAAGATTCAGAATAAAATGCCGGGCGTTTTTCCGAAATAATGCCGGAAAAGAGTGTATCGGATTCGGATGACTGCAAGTTTTCGGTGGTTTGAAACGGTACTTTTTTTGTCTCATCCAATTGTTTTATGCAAGATGCTTCACAAACGGATTCATTTTCACATATTGAATCTGAACTGTATTTTGCACACCAGTTTTGCATTTTGGGAATAAGACTTTTAAACTCGTTTTGAATAAGAAAATCCATAACGGTTTGTGTTTGAACTGATTTTGCTTTGAATTGTTCTAAATCCGGTTGAACAGGAACATTATCATTTAATAAAACCAGTTGTTTTGAAATAAAAACTTTTTCTTTATCTCGTGCCAATCCTTCTTTGCGTTTTTGGCTTTTGATTTCATCCAAATGTTGATATAAATTTTCAATGGAATTAAATTGGTTAATTAATTCTGCTGCTGTTTTGGGTCCGATACCACTTGCTCCGGGGACGTTATCCGTTGTGTCTCCCATTAAAGCCTGAACATCAACGACTTTATCTGGAGTAACACCGAATTTTTTTAACACATCTTCAGTTGTCAGTTCTTTCTTTTTCATTGGGTCGTACAAAGAAACATTATCTCGCATTAATTGCATTAAATCTTTATCGGCCGAAATAACACGGGTTTTAAATCCGTTTTCTATGGCTAAACGAGCATAAGTTGCAATCAGATCGTCAGCCTCATATCCTTCCATTTCCAAATAGGGAACGTTTAATGCCGTACAAACAGATCGTATCAGCGGAAATTGCGGAATTAATTCCGGAGGCGTTTCTTTTCGGGTTGCTTTATATTCTGGAAAAATATCGTTCCGAAAATTTTTACGTTTAGCATCAAACACAACCACTATATGCGAACAACGGTTGGTATCAATTAATTGTGTTAGCATATTGAAAAAACCATACACAGCATTCACAGGGGTTCCGTCACTGTGGCGGGTCATTGGGGGCAGTGCATAGAACGCACGAAAAATATATCCTGAACCATCAACTAAACAAATTGTTTGTTGCGTGTTCATCCGCTATTTTCCTTTTTTACCGGTTGAACTGACTTTTTTTGATGTTCCTTTTGTTACCGATTTTACCGTTTTTGTTGAAATTGGTTTAGCAATTGCTTTTTCAGCCAATTTTTTGGGCGTCTTTGGATTTGAACGACTACTTATGCCACAGAAACCAAGCAAAACAGGCAGAGAAAAAATCGCAAGTTCAATCCGCAAGGCGGATGCCACAACCGCAGCCGAAGAAGAAACGAGGCTTCAG
>JAFZGR010000288.1 GCA_017555325.1 Alphaproteobacteria bacterium
ACAGAGCGATATTACAGGTTTAAAATCCGATATGTCAACGGCGCAAAGCGATATTGCCGGTTTACAGACGGATGTTGCCACGAAAGCCAGTCAGTCAGATTTAACCACATTGGCCGGACGTGTAACAACAAATGAAGGGAATATTAGCACTTTACAAAACAATATGGCAACGGCAAATAATAATATAGCTGGTTTGCAGACAGATATGTCAACAGCTCAAAGCGATATTACAACCTTGAAGGGTGATGTATCAACGGCAGAAGGGAATATTTCAGGTTTGCAGGCTGATATGTCCGCTGCTCAAAGCAATATTACCGGTTTACAATTGGATGTGAACGAAGTGAATGATAAAATCGGAAATTTGGCATTCGATAATGATAAAAACTTATCCGGTGCCGGTGATTTAACAACAGCGGTCAAAGCGCTTGATACAGCTATCGGTAAATTGGAAAATGATGGAAATATTATCAAAACATCTAATGATGTCAATGAAAATTTATCTGCACTTGATACGGCAATGGGTGATTTGCAATATCAACAACCGACAGATGTTGCATATGGTTCAATAACTGCCGGTACAAATTTGACAGATGCTGTTTCTCAGGTTGTTAAAAATATCGGAACGGTGGATGAATTGACAACGGTCGGTCAAAATGGAATAGCTTCGTCTAATACGGTTAATGCCAATATTGATGCCGTTAATAAAGTTGTTGGTAATGTTGCTGATTTAAGCACAACAAACAATGTTTCGGGTGCAACTGATTTGACAACAGCTGTTCAAGGTTTGGATACGGCAATGGGTAATGTTGCTGATTTAAGCACAACAAACAATGTTTCCGGTGCAACTGATTTGACATCGGCTGTTCAAGGCTTAGATACGGCAATGGGTAATGTTGCTGATTTAAGCACAACAAATAACGTTTCGGGTGCAACTGATTTGACAGCAGCTGTTCAAGGCTTGGATACGGTTGTTGGTAATGTTGCTGATTTAAGCACAACAAACAACGTTTCCGGTGCAACTGATTTGACAACAGCTGTTCAAGGTTTGGATACGGCAATGGGTAATGTTGCTGATTTAAGCACAACAAACAACGTTTCGGGTGCAACTGATTTGACATCGGCTGTTCAAGGTTTGGATACGGTTGTTGGTGATGTTGCAACACTTAATGAAGCAAATGGTAATTTGGATAAATCAAGTATTGTTTCTTCATTAAATAAAATGGACGGCAATATGGGGTCTTTAAACAATTTAACACATAATGTGTTTACAAATAAAGACAACGTGACGAAGGCAGTTAATTCAATGGCTCAAAATATTGAAACGGCAACAGGCGGAACATTTAATCAAGACGGTTCATGGACGGCAACCGTTTCCAATACAACGGCGAATGGTTATGAATATAGCAGTGTTAACAATATTATGTCAGCTGTTTCACAGGTAGCGGGAAATATTGGTACGGCGGGTGATTTAATAACGGCCGGTCAAAACGGTGTTGCCACATCAAATACGGTTAATGCCAACATTAATGCAGTTAATCAGGCAATAGGGGATGTAGATTCATTGAATAAAGCAAATGGCAATATCGTGGAAACAACAAATACCGTGACAGGTGCTGTTAATGATTTAGATGCAGCAATTGGTAATCGTACATATACGGCTCAAAACAATGTTTCTTCTGGTGAAACGGTAACGGCCTCTGTTAATAAGTTAGATAATGCAATTGGTAACAGAGATTATACCAGTACAAGATATGTTGATTCGGGCAGTAATTTAACATCGGCAGTCAGTAGCTTAGACAGCAATTTAAGTCGTGTTGAAGATCGTGTAGATTCTTTGGATGATAAAACAAACAAGATGAAACATGAAATGAAATCCGGATTTGCCAGTTTGGCAGCTATGTCGGCATTGGTTCCGAATGCTCGTTCTAACAGTGATACACAATTATCAATTGGTACGGGATATTATCGGGGGACAACCGGTTTTGCGATTGGTGGTTTCCACTATGTGAATGATGATATTTTGTTGAATGCTGGTGCGGCATACGGTGGAAACGGTGCATCTACGTTCAGAAGTGGTGTAACAGTCGGTTTCTAATAATACAGATAGATTAAACGCTAAAACCCCGCATTTTGCGGGGTTTTTTATTGTAAATGCTGAGGCTTTTCAGTAGTGTTATATTGATAAAGTGGATTGAATTTTTAAGTTTTATATGTCTAATAAATGGCTAACTAACTATTTAGGAAGACCTATAAAATCAATTCACTATAAAAAAACGTACCTTTTTTCCCTATTCGAATCATCAAAATCCGATTTTTTTATAAAATGAAAGATTATCTTTTTAGATGAATATCTTAAATGTGTAAAAAATTGTTGCGTTTTAACGTAACTTTTAATATACTATAAAGTAGTAGTATTTTTACGGGGGATGTTGGCATGTTTAAAAGGAAAGCACAAGAAACAGGTCGCAGTA
>JAFZGR010000289.1 GCA_017555325.1 Alphaproteobacteria bacterium
GTGGTTTAAATTGCTTTTATCTAAATAAAGCGCTTGGCAAATATCGTTTATTTCTATCTTGGAATATCCATTTTCTTTTAATGATTTATCTCCATTAATTATACCTTTTTCTGTTAATAATGCAACTTTTAAAATTCGTCTATTATCCGGATATGGCGTTTTTTTTAATTGATAGGTATTATTATTTAGAATAGATACTAATTTTTGACATTTTTTCTTGATTTCTGCTGGTATTTGTAGAAACATTCCTTGTCGTTCTAATGTTTGAAAAATCATGTTATCTGTTATGTTGTCAATTGGGAAAAAGTCAGCATTTTCTTTTTTTCTACATTGAAAATGGGTATCTATTATTCTGGAAAGGAAGTGTCTCCATTTTTTATTTTGATGCATATCTAATTGTTGTAACAGATGATATTTATATGCTTTTAAATCAACATATGCCGAATTGTTAACAGAGACACGTGTTTGTAGTTCTTTTTTTTGTTCTTTGTCATAGAAATCTTTTATGTGCTGAATGTCGTTTATCAGATAGATGCCCGCACCATATTCCCGACCACGCCAATCAACATCAAGACTAAAACGGGAAAAATCAACATTGGTGGCGTGATATAAAAATTTCATTACAAACTCCTTAAAATACATTGTATCATAAATATATTAAAATGCAATTTAAAGCTGATAGATTGTGTCGTTAAAATAACGTTAAGTGTAAATCCAAATGCTAAATTTCATGAGTGGTAAAGGGAAAATAAATTAATAAGTAATGAATGGCAGGGTATATGATTATGAGATTAATGCATTTATAAATAAAAACAACAAAACAAGGGGGGCTATAAATTGAAGTGTTAATTTTAAGTGTTTTGTGAATATTGGTGAAAGTTTTTCTGTTAATCCTTCTTGCAAATTTTTCACAAGAGCATCTGAAATAATATATCCCATAAACAATGTACAAAAGCAAACCATAATGGCCATTGTATATGAACCGGTTAGTTCATCTGTTGCGGAAAATAAATCTTTTCCGTTAATTTTGAGTGGTATTTTATTTGTAAATGAAAGAAGGATTCCGGCTGTTCCCAATAGATTGATTCCTCCGACAAGCCATACGGTTTTTTGACGATTTAATTTGAGTTTTTCTGAAATTAAATTGACTGTTGGTTCATAAATAGATATTAAAGATGTTAATGCTGCAATAAAAAGAAGTGCAAAAAATAAAAACATAAAAAATAGCCCAAAAGAAATTTGAGAAAAAACAGTCGGTAATGTAACAAAAGTTAATGTCGGACCTGTTTCTGGTGTTAAATTAAATGCAAATACAGCAGGTAAAATAATTAATCCGGAAACAAATGCAACGAATGTGTCTAAAATAACAATCCATTTTGTTGATTTGACTAAATTTTCTTTGTTGGACAAATAAGAACCGTAAATAAAGACTGTTCCTAACCCCAATGAAAGAGAGTAAATAGCCTGACCCATTGCTTTGAGGAGTACATCTGAAAATAATTTCAAATCAAATCCTTGTTCGGTAAAGCCAATCATACTCCAATTCGGTATTAAATAAAAGGAAAGTCCTTTTACGGCATTGGGAATTATCAGCATTCGGAAAGCCATAAAAAGTAATAAAACAAACAAAACAGGCATTAAGTAAAGTGATATTTTTTCAATTCCTTTTTTTACTCCACGAATCAAGACAAAACATGTAATAATAATGCAAGAACAGCCCCAAAATAATTGACGGGAAAAGGACATTGTTAATAAATTAAATACGTTTGTGTCGGGCATGGCTGTTGTGAAGCCAAATAAATGCGTACCGGCATTGTAAAAGTAAAATAATGTCCATCCGATAACAATAACGTAAATGCTGCTAACTAAAAAAGTGTTTGTAATTGTTAAAAAACCGGTAAATTTTCCCCAACTGCTTCCGATGGTTTTGCCGTTTTTTTGAGCTGAAACTTGAAATCCGTCAATAATGTTTGTGTGAGCCAATCGTCCAAACGCTAATTTGGCCAATAATAAAAAATATCCCAAGCCGAAAACACAAATTAAATATAAAAGAAGAAATGTTCCACCGCCATTTTGTCCGGCTAAATATGGAAAACGCCAAACATTTCCTAGTCCGATTGCAGAACCGGCCGTGGCTAAAATAAAACCAAGTCTACTACTCCATTGTGCTCGTTGCATAAATATATCCTTTATATTGTTGTTTGTTGGAGAAAAATAATTATATATGTATTTTTTGAAAAATCAATTGTTATTTATCAGATTTTTGTGCCTGTGATTTTGATTTTGTTTGATAGTTTTTTAATGTTTGTATAATAAACGGATGTAATGGCATTTCCGTATTTACACGAATATGCCTTTGAGTTGTTAACTCTTTTATTTTTTCGTTTGAATAACTTTGTATGTTTTTTTGCTTTTCAGGTGTTAATTCTATTGTTGACAAGTCTGTTTCAGCTTCATTTTGCGCTTGTTTATATTCTAAAAGTGTATCGTGCAGTAAATTGTGATAAAATATTTGTATATCTCGCACATCCCAATTGCTACATTCTGTATTAATTTGATTGATACAGTCTAGTGTAAGAGCAGTTTGTGTTGTAGCTTTTAAACCATATTGATACATACAGGATTGTAAATTTAAGCCATTATATAAACCATTATATACATTTTTGAGTTGTGTATTTGTATATAATTTGTTTTTGAGTAAACGAATTAAATCTTTCGCTGATTCAAGATTTGGATCATTCATTTCATTATGTATTTCAGATAATGTTTTTAACTTGATGCGTAAAAATTCTCCGGAACTCATTTTGTGTGCTGTTTCGGTCAAATAAATAGAATTGGAGTCGAAAGATGCGGTTGCTTGGGATATATATTCTTGTGATGTATAAATTTTTTTTGTTTCGTGACGGATATGGTTATGCCGATATAATTCAGTTAATCCTGCTAAAATTAATGCTCCTAATAATCCGCCATATGTGTCTGATTTGTCATGTGTGAATAAAAGCCACGCTGCGGATAAACCAGTTACAAGCCAAGTTGATATTTGTCCTAATTGAATTCGATTTGTTTTGTTGTGCGAATATACATCTTGATTGATAACGAGCTTTTCTGTTTCAGGCATATTATTGTAATCATTTTGGATATCTGTAATAAATTCATAAATTTCTGTGTTTGTTCGGCATTTTTGAATGTTATGACAAAGTGTGGATAGTATGTAAACCAGCATCATTTCGGATTGATTATTTTCTTTAAAACAATCTGTTAAATTTTTGTGAGTGTATAAATTGGGTAAAAATTTATGAATAACGTCGGTTAATGCTTTATTTGCTGCATTTTTTAAGTTTTTATTTTGACTTAAATTGTAAAAGCGTAGTCTGTCAAAAAACAGAAGATGAACTTTTTTATCTAGCTTCCCTATTTCTGTGTCTGAAATGGTGCTTTGAATAAAATATATTTTTTGTTTTTGTGATTCTAAGCCAATTTTTTTTGCATAATTATTTTCTATGAAAAAACCATCGTCTGATAAAATTATATTTTGCCAAATTTGGTGAAAAGTAGACATCAGTTTTAAGAGATTTTGTTTTCGGCGAAAAGATAATCCATAACAAGTTATGCCGATTGCACAAAGTAATCCAAGTCCGATAGATATTGATTGAGCCGGATTATCTGCAAGTGGCAAGTGAGAATAAATCCAAACATATGGATTTTGGGTTGTGCTGTATTGTTGAGATTGATTTGATTCAGATATCATTTAAAAAGCCTGTAAAAATAAGTGTTGAAACTATTTTAACAGGCTTTTTCTTGTTTGTCAATTTTTTTTATTTATTTGTTTCTTTTTCACGAGAAATATGGTATCTGAGTAATTTTGTTAATGAATCCAAAAATTCTTTGGGTTGATCTTGAATTTCCAACATTAATTCTGTTAATTCTGAAGAGAAATGATCATAGTTAGGGATTTCTCTTGGTAAAAGTAACTGGAATGGTTCAATTCCAAATGTTTGCGCAATTTTTTCTAATGTAGATAATTTTGTACTGGCAATATTATTTTCTAATTGGCAAACCATTTCGACTGTTTTTCCGATTTTTTCTGCTAATTGTGCTTGGGTCATCTGGTTTTTTTTACGGTATCTTTTAATGTTGACGGCAAC
>JAFZGR010000290.1 GCA_017555325.1 Alphaproteobacteria bacterium
GAATTGTTTTTAAATTTTGATTTTAACTTTTTGAACATAACATATCCTTTCAATAGCGTGCTCATTTTATTGAAAAAGGTTTGAAAAGTCAAGCTAAATGATTTTTACATTGATTTATGGCTGTTTTTTGAAGATATTTGTATGTACTTATAAGCAAATTTATCTGAGCTGTTTAATAAAAAAACTTAAATTATTTTATTTTTGTTAAAAAAAATGCATTTGTATGTTTTTCAATGTATTATTTTTAATTGGTTAACAATTTATTAACATGCTGATTTTTTTGTAAAAAAAGTTTTTTAGCTCTTGCCTTATATGTGAAAGTATGATAGAAAAAAGTATAATGAGCAAGGAGTGTATGCATGATGTATCGTTTCAGCCTGTCTTTTTTGTGTTTGGTTAGTGTTTTTTATGTGCCACAATTATGGGCGCAAACAACAGACATACAAGTTGAATTGAATAGTAATAACCCGACCTATACGAACACGGGAACTATTACAACACAAAACGGTTATGGTGTTTGGTTAAACGGTATTGGGGGATTTTCCGGCACATTGGTTAACACCGGAGATATTAAAGTGACAGGTATTGGTTATGGGGTGTATGAAACACCTTATTCAACAAAATCGGTTAGTTTAAAGTTAGATAACTCCGGTATTATTCAACGGGTTCAGTTAGAACAAACCGATGGGAGTTCTATTATTAATGCCACAAACGGAGATATTCAAGGGGAAGCTTCCTTTGGGGTTAATTCTATTGTTGCAAACTATGGCGGAAAATTTTCTAATTTTGAGTTAGATGATTCTTCTCGTGAAAAAGGAAATTTACTTTCGTTTGGATATAACAGCTATTTTGGGAATGGTGTTCAACCCATATATTCTGACCAAGAAGACTCAGACGGAAAAGATAAACCGGTTTTAATAGATGTCACTTTTTACAATTCATCAACAGTTACAACAGATAAAGTTCAATTTGCTGAAAAAGGAACGTTTTATAACGGCACAACATTAAATAATAAATCATTGGTATTCGGAGATAATGGTATTTTACGAAACATTGAAAATGCATACAATGAAACAAATGCCGGCGGAACCATTTCAGATGCAGCCACCATCACAACGGAAAAACTTGTTGTCGGAAAAAACAGTTCTATTATTAATGAGATGGGTGGTGTTTTAACAGCAAACACATTGGTAACCGATTCGGGAACGACCATAGAAAATGGGGCTGATTATTTATTAAAACCGATTAATGATGAAACCAAAAAGTATAGTGATGTTATTCCGCACATTTCCAAAATGAATGTGGAAAAAGCACAATTGGGAAATTCCAATACTTTATTATTGAATAACAAAAGTGAATATACCGGAACAAGTTTAACAATGGGTAATTCCGGAAAAATCGAAAATGCAGGATCTGTTCTTACATTAACAACAGATGATAAACAAGGCGTTCTTCAAATGGGCGATGGAGGAACGCTGAATATTAACGGAAGCAAATGGAATGAAGTTGTTAAAACAGAAAAAGAAGAATCTCAAAACACACAGAAAACAGCAACTATTTTATCTCATTTAAAAACAACAGCAGAGGATGAAACAAATACAGGCACAACGGGAGGAAAAACCAAAAAGACCGTTATTTTACCTGAACAATTATTGGATGCCACTGTTACGGTAGATACATTAAAAATGGGGAATGGATCATCCTTAAATGTCAGCATTACCGGTGCCACAATGCAAGATGATGACAAAAATATAACACATACAATAGCTACATTAAATACCGAACAAAGTATTTTAGGTGATAATGCAACAGTTGTCTTGGGTGATGATGCAAACTACCACGGTACCTGGTCAGCAACAAACACTATCAGTTTAGGGAATACATCATCCGTTAACATAACCCGTACAGGAACAATCAATGCTGATACGGTTATTTATAAAACGAATGGCAAATTATTGAATTCCGGTTCTTTAAACGCAACAAAATTAATAATGGGGAATAATGCGCAAATTGATAATGCCGGAAGCATTACGGCAAAAACAACTGTTGGAAGTGATTCTATTGTTAACATCTTAGGCGGATCCGGAGAATACGATTTAAAAAAATCATGGAAAGAAGGCGGGGCTTTTTCAAATGGCATTATAAAATCAACCGATGCTAAAAATGTAAAAATTGTATCTCAAACAGGTTTTGATTCTGAGGCAGATGCTAATGTTTACGGTTATTTAACCGGCGGAGTCAATGTTGATAATATTTTGGTTCAAACTGGTGAATTAAGGGTTTCTGGTGACATTCGTGGAAATATAGATCTGGCAACAGACACCCGTTTGCGTTTAGTCAATACAGATATGTCTATTCATGATCCTATCTCAAAATTAAATGATGCCGCAAATACAACGTTAATTGTTGATTTAACTGATGATAGTTTTTATAAAACACTTAATACAATTAATGTTGACCACCTTGTTCTAGAAGGTGGTGGTATTGAAATTGAAAAACCTGTTCAAGCTGGAGAAATTACACTTGGCAGCAATACAACCGTTAAATTAAAAGGTAATTATTTTACCGGAGATATGATTGAATTAGATGGGGATGCCGCTAACACAACGTTAGATATAGATGCAGGAGAAAAAGCTGTTGTTAATTCTACCGGTGTGATTAAAGTTGACAGGGTTATTGTTGAAAACGGAACGTTTGAAGTAAATCATTCTGTTGAGGCTGTGTATAAAACAGATACATCAATAATGCCGTCCGGAAATGAACAAGGATTAGAAATTGGAACAAATGCCACTGTTAACATCAATGCCGATGATGTCAAAGTCAATCGAATTGTTCGTCATCAGGAAGCCGAAGCAAAAGGGGAAGCCATTCAAAACACAACCGTTAATTTGAATAAGGGTTACTTAAGCGTTGAACGCAACGTTGATGTGGATAATTTAAATATTAACAAAGGATTGTTTGAATTTAAAAATACGGATACAGATAATGTTGTGAATGTGGGTAATCGGGTTGTTGTTAATCACGGGGCTCAAATTGCCGGTGCAGGCATGATGAATTTGCGAGCCGGTTCTATGGATATTAATGATGGCGGACGGTTGTCCGTATCAACAGAATTGGTTGAAAATAAACCGATTGCAACAATGGAATTAATTCAATCTGAAACGGTTCAAACGGATGCCGATGAAGTAACAGACAAAGGCAATGCGGTACTGAATTTAAAAACAGGAAGCATTTTGGATTTGCGGGCAAATAATAATTCTTCCGATAAAATTGTTGTAAGCGGAACGGCTAATTTATCAGACGGGGCTCGTGTTATTGTTCGTAATATTCAAGCGAATCAAGAATATGATTTGATAACCGCAACACAGTTAAACGGTAATGTTGATAAATTAAGTTCTTCTTTTTTGTGGGAAGGAACAGAATTTAAAAATAACAACAATACACTTTCTTTAAAAATTTCCGGCATTCAAACACTCAATGAAGGTATTGCAAGTACAAAACATTCCAAAAACATTGATAGTATTGCTAAGGCTTTAACACACATTAATGACAGTGCGGCTTCTAACACGATTGATCCGTTTTTGGATAATGTATTTTACGCCAAAACAGCAGATATTGCTGTTTCAGGGATGAATGAATATTCACCAGAAGGATATTTAAATGTTCAACAAGGTGTCTTGCGAATGAATAAAACATTCAGGCAAAGCGCTTTATCTGAATTAGATGCAATGCGGACATATAAAGATGTTGAAAATATGTATAATCAACAACCGACAGCGATGTATAATCCCAATTATTACGGTCGCCCTGGGTATGAGGCTTATTATGCTAATTGGAACAGCAATCGGACAAACCGTCGGCGAACAAGAACGGATAAAGGCGGGCTATGGGCAAAACCATTTATGGTTTCTGTCACACAAGATGATAAAGATAATATGTCGGGTTATGAATTGTCTGGTTATGGGTTAACGGCTGGTATTGATAGACGTTTGGGCGCAATGTCCATTGGGGCAATGGGGATGTATGCAACCGGTACAATGGAACAAAACAATAAAGTGATAGATACTGATATGACAACAATGGGTATCGGTATTTATGGTAATTATCGTCCCCGCAAAACACGTCAATTTATTGATTTTTATGCTTTGTGGACACAAACAAGCAATAAATCCACTCATAAAATCAATTCGTTGGTTGAAAGTGCAAAAGCCGATTTTGATGTGACGGCATACTCAATTGGGGCTGATATGGGTTATGATTTGCCGATTAATCGTCATATTATTATTACGCCAAAAGTTGGTATTGATTATACTAAAATTTCAACGGACGATATTGCCGAAACCGGAATAGGCCATGGTCGTGTTAATATGACGGTAGATGATTTTACATCTATTCAAACACCTGTTGAAGTACGGGCAGCGTTTAACTATGGCAGTGGACTTAACCGTTTCAAACCGGAAGTACACGCACGTTGGACACATGAATTCGGCGATACGGCAACAACTGGTAAAGGATTGTTTGTTAATTATAATCAACCCTTTGGAGTGGAAGGAATAAATGCCGATAAAGATACATTTACTTTGGGTGGTTCATTATTGTGGTTGTATAATGTTTCGGAGGTTGAGTTGAAATATGACTATGATTTCAGCTCCAGCAGTTCCGGACACACGGTAAATGCTTCATACAAGTATATGTTCTGATTTGTATTGTTCTTTTTATAACATATTGTTTTATTTGTACTGTATAACAATATAAATATGTATTAATTTTCGAGCTCGTCAATATTTTAGAACGATTGTAATTTTTGCAAGAAAGTACTTCTTTATTTTTCTCAAAGCAAGTTTGTTTTTTTCTTTACTTTTTATAAAATACGATTAGAATAAAACAAACAGATATATTTTTGAGGTAATAAAACATGCAAAAGAAATTTTTATTTATTGTTCTATCCGTTATTTTATCCGGATGTGCCGTATCAGAAAAAAAAACAGAAGTTACTTTGTCTGAAGAAACAGTCGTTCAGCAAATTCCCCAACCGGAAAAACCAAAAATTGTTTATGTTCCGCCCGTTTCTGTCACGCAAGTAAAGAAAACGCATTCCTTGGGGATTATTGGTGAAATTGAACCGGTGTATTTACCACCAATGAAAGGGGCATTATCTGCTCGTATTGATACGGGGGCACAAGGATCATCGGTAGATGCACAAAATATTCAGGAATTTGAACGGGAGGGTAAGAAATGGGTATCCTTTGATATCACAAATCCCAAAACGGGAGAAACACATCATTTTGAAAAGAAAATTTATAAACAAGTCGGCATTAAACGCCAAATTGAATCCGAATCCCGTTTGGTTGTATTGATGACAGTTAAAATCGGTAAAGAAAAATTAACAATGCCGTTTTCATTAGCCGACCGAAATAAGTTTAAACATCCGGTATTAATCGGTCGCAACATTTTAAAAGGTCGAGCCATTGTTGATACGGCTTTGTCTAATACACTTTATTAAAAATATCATTATGCGTGAGGGTTTAATATGAAACGCAAATTTTTATCTGTTCGGTTTTGGTTAACATTGGGATTGTTTTGTTCGGTTTTGTTTGCCGGTTGGCGAATTTATCATAAAGTGATGGACTGGGGATTTAATTTATCTCCTAATCGCAATATTCCGGTATGGACAATTGAATCACATTTAACATTTAAACCAATCGGCAAGGATATTCAAATTAAACTTGCCCGCCCTGCTGATGCGAATGAATATAAAGTATTGGATGAAACAATTATTGCAAGTGGATATTCGGTTGAAAAAAATAAAGACAGTTTTATTTTATCCCGTGAAAAAGCACAAAAAACACAAAACATATATTATCGGATTGTTGTATATGACAATAAAGAAGGGCAGATAGAAACAAAATCTCTCATTAAACCAAAAATGAATATTGTATCGGAATTTGATGATGTGTCATTACCGATTGCACGTGAAATTTTAGAAACGGTTAAACAAAAAAACGGTGATTTTGTTCAAAATTTAATTCAAACATTAAATAATCCAGAATCAAATGAGATTGTTCTTTCCTTTATGCCAGATAAAAAAGATGCGTTTGAATTAACAGAAATTATTCAAAACCTGTTAGCATTAGAGAAAATTCCTTCTCGATTAATCCGTGGTGTTCAATTGGAAGAAGGGCGTAAAACAAGTATTCCTGATGTGATGATTGAAGTTTATCATGCAAAAGAAAATCGTTGGCAAATTTATCACATCCATTCCGGAGAAATAGGGTTACCGAAAGATTTTGTTGTTTTGCAACGAGGGGGAGCTTCCTTGGTTGATGTTACGGGCGGAAAGGATTCGCGTATTAAATATTCCATTTTAAAATCGCTTAATTCATCATTTGGTATGGCAAAATATCGGGCAAAATCAGAAAATCAGGAAAAATTGTTTTCTTATTCAATATACAGTTTGCCAATTAATCAACAAAATATGCTAAAATGGTTAATGATATTTCCGCTTGCTATTTTGATTGTGGTTATTTTACGAAATATTATCGGTTTAAAAACAATGGGGACATTCACACCGATGTTGATTTCCATGGCATTAGTTGAAACAGGGTTTATTCCCGGATTGATTGCTTTTACGCTGGTTGTCGGTGTCGGTTTAGCCATTCGTATGGGTTTATCTAAACTCAATTTGTTATTAGTACCACGTATTTCTGCCGTTGTTGTTTTTGTTATTTTAATTATACAGATGTCGGCAGTTATCGGTTATCAATTAGATTGGAC
>JAFZGR010000291.1 GCA_017555325.1 Alphaproteobacteria bacterium
ACAAACAATGGTTCTAATTCGGATTCTTCCAACAATTCAAACAATGGTTCTGATACCGGGTATAATGATTCTGGAAATAATTCCGGTGGAGAAACAGATAATTTGGATAATAATACAAATTCTGGCAATAATTCGGGCTCATCGTCAGATAATAATGGAGGGGCTACCAATCCGGAAATAAAGCCGGAGAATAAATTAACAGCGTCGGATTTTGAAACGGCTGAATATAAAAAGGGCAATTTTTTGCAACAGGTTAATGCATCTTCCGCTTATGCTCGATTTTATAGTGGTAAAAAAGATGAATTTGGAACCGTTACCGAATTGTCATCCCATTTAAATCCAGTTTCAGTTGGTGTTATTGATGTTGGGGTTTATAATAGTCGAGAATTGTCAAAAAATTTATTATCCGGATATAATTTTGATTATGGTCCGTGTACTTCCAAAAATACAAAAAATTGTTGGAAATATGTAGATGGCTGGTTTAGTAGTGGATTTGCCTTTGTTGATTCGAGTGGTCAAACAGGGAGTGTTCAGATTATTTGTGATAAAAGTACGTATAATGATTGGGCAAATCAATATAAGGCAGATTATGCCGGTATTAGTGATTCATCAACAGAACCAAGTTTAACAACAAGTACAGGTGTTCACGGAACACATGTTGCTGGAATTATTGCGGCGGAGAAAAATTCTTCTGGTATGCATGGAATTGCCCCTAATGCAAAAATTATACCGGTAAAATATGATTTGGTTTCAGGTGTTACAAATCCGATTAAGGCTTTATTAAATGATAAAAATAATGTGAGAGTTATTAATATGAGTTTGGGAACGCCGTCGGATAGTACATATAATGCATCGGCAGCTCTGAATAATAAATCATATTATGCTGGTTGGTTAAGTGGTGATTTGGTCGGTTATGAAACTTTAGCTAAAGAACAATCTACAGTTTTAGTCGTTGCAGCAGGTAATGAGCGGAACAGTGGGGCCACACAACCAAGTTTAGAAGCGGGCGCTGGATTGTATTATCCTGATTTGCAAAAAGTGATGTTGGTTGTTGTTTCGGTTGACAAAAACAATCAATTATCTAGTTTTTCAAACCCTTGTGGCGTAACTTCCGGCTATTGTTTGGCCGCACCAGGGGAAAATGTTATTTCCACGATAGATTCTGCCACGGGAATGGCTTCGTCGAGTGGAACATCCATGGCTGCGCCGGTTGTTTCAGGAGCGGTAGCATTTTTGATGGGGGCTTATCCTAATTTAAGTGCAGCAGACGTGACTTCGCTTGTTTTAGAAACGGCAACAGATTTAGGGACGAAAGGGGTTGATGCGACTTATGGTTATGGATTATTAAATCTTGATGCCGCAACAAAACCAGTCGGGGAAAAAACAATCGCTATTTCAAATAATGTAAGTGGCGAACGGGTAAATTTAAAAGAAATGCGTTTAATTGTTCCAGTTGCTATGCAGACTTTGTTAAGACAAATGCCTCAACAAACGGCAATTTTGGATAAATATGAAAGAGCATTTCTTATTCCGACCGGACAAATTGTTCAAGTGAGTGATCGAGATGGTAAATTGTTTCAAAATCAACTTCACCGTTTTATGAAATTTGATACCGTGAAACGAGTGGAGGATGAAAATAATCCCTTGTCATTTAGTTTTTCATCAGCCACTAAAAAAGATTCTGCATTAGGTTTAGGGGCTATGGATATAACGTATCGTTTTGATAAGAATAAGGTAAGATTTTATTTTGTGGAAGATTCAACTTGTGGTTCTGGGGAGTTTTTTGATAAAACAACAAGGAATCCTTTTACGGCTATGGGAAATGCATACGGTGTGGATAATACATATCAGTTGAATAAAAAAACAGAGATATCATTTGGCTTGATGACAGGACAAAATGCTTTGTTTAAAACAAATGAAGATGATATAGAAGATGCGAATCGATTGACTTCTTTTCATAGTAGCATCACATACCAACCGCTTGAAAAATTATCATTAGGATTGATTGGTGGAATGTTGCATGAAAAAGAATCTATTTTAGGATTATATGGTTCCGGTGGATTTAATATGGCAGATACCCAAACGTATTATATGGGAGTTAAAGCAATGTTAAAGCCAACGGAAAAATTAGAATTAACAGGGGCTTATTACTATGGTTTAACACCGGCAAAACGATTGAATTCATTTTTACGGACAGGCAACTTAATTAGTGAAGGTCTTTCTTTTGATGCTCGTTATTTGTTAGATGATAAGAACTACATGGGATTGTTATTATCTTCTCCGTTAAGAATTCGTGACGGTTATGCAAATATGATGTTGCCGAGCGGTCGGGATTATTATTCAGATACAATGTATCAAAATCATACGAAATTAAGCATGAAACAACAGACACGGGAATGGGATGTCGGTGTTTATGGTATGTATCAAATACTGCCAAACGTTCGAGCTAAAACTCAGGGAATGATTCGGTTTAATCCTGAACATCAGAAGAATGTTAAACCGGACTATCAAGTATTGTTCGGTTTGGATTGGAAATGGAATTGAATGTTTTATTTGTATAACGAAAGATAATAGGGTAATTTAATAATGGATATTAAAAATTTAAGCAAGGGGCTTGCTTATATCGTTTTATTTATAGGGGTTTGCGCTTTTATTAGTGCGGCTTGGGTTCAGTATAATTTTGGAAATATTGAATGGGAACAAATTTTGTTGAATTTAGCACAACCGATGGATGGTGTTGCCATTGGATTGGTTGTAAGTGGTTGTGTGCTTATTTTTGTTGTTGGTAGTTTGTTATCGGCAATTCTTATTTTCTTTGTTAATCAGTTTTTTTCTGCTAAATGGAAAGCTCATTTTGCTTTTGTTTTCGGATTATTGTTGATTTCTTATCCGATATGTAAATGGCATTTGATTAATTTTTTCAGAGCACAATTAACGACAAGTTTAATCTATGAGCAAGAACATGTTGCCCCAGATATTCAGACAAATGGACGTAATTTAATTATGATTATTCTTGAATCGTATGAAAAATCTTTTCAGAATAAAGATGTTATGGGGCAAAATTTATCTCCGTTTTTAACTCAAATTCAAAATGAAAATACGTCGTTTAAACATTTTCGTCAGCTAAAACAAAGTAGTTGGACAATTACCAGTTTAATGTCTTCATTTTGTGGTGTTCCTTTAAAATTGGCAAATACATTTGTTAATTTGGAAACCTATCGGAAATTTGTTCCCGATTTACCTTGTTGGCCGGAACAATTAGCTGCGCAGGGTTATGAGGCTATTTTAATGAAGGCAGCGGCAATACAGTTTACGGGAACGGATAATTTTGCTCGACAACATGGTTTTCATAAGGCCGTTGGTTCAAGAGAATTAATGGATAAATATTCAGACGGCGAAAATTCTTCTTGGGGGTTGAATGATACCACTTTTTATAAAGCGGTTAAGGATGAATTAAAAAGACTATCCAGTCAAAACAAACCTTTTTTATTGGCAACCGTTCAGGCGGATACACATCAGCCGGGGGGGCATTTAAGTAAAGATTGTCCTGTTATATATAATGATTATCGGGATGCGGTTTTGTGCTCAGACAGAAAAGCGATAGAAATGATAAAATGGATTCAAGCACAACCCTTTTATAAAAATACAACAATTGTTGTAATGGGGGATCATTTAGTGACATCAACAGACATCGATTCTGTATTGGCGCGCTTGCCAGAACGAGAGATATTTTTTACGATTATTAATCCCCAAATAGAGAAGAAACCACAAGAACATTTGTTTACAAATTTAGACATTGGACCGACAATTTTAGATGCTATGGGTTTTGAGTTTAACGGTCGTGTTGGGTTGGGTCGTTATTTTTATAGTTCATAAAAAAAA
>JAFZGR010000292.1 GCA_017555325.1 Alphaproteobacteria bacterium
ACTTTTCCCCACAGGCATACTAACCGCAGAACGGGTATTGCATGAAAAACAAATACCGTCATAATTTTGTAAAGGCTTACCCTCCGTATAAGTTCCGGGAACATCACAATTTAACATGCAACACTGTTTATTTGCACAAAAACCTCTTGTTCTTTGCGAACATTTATTACACTCTACTTCAGATGCTTGTGTATAATAATTCCCTGCATCCGTACACGCTAAACAGGCATTATCAATCGTCCGAAATTGTCCGGTTCCACATGTTTTTAAAATACATTTACCATCGCTTGCCACTTCTCGTTCATTCGGACAAGCAGTCGTACAATTTGATTGTTTAGGTAAGGCTTTTGAGGTATTGCACGCATAGCAGTTTCCCGATTCATCTAGGAGTGGTTTTTCACTTGTGGTACATTTATTGATCAAGCAACTGCTCCCAATCAGTACTCTTTTTTCCCCACAAGCTGTTTCACACTGGCTTTCATATCCAACCGGCATAGAAATAGATGCCGTCTCTGAACATTTATGACAAATACCGTTATAATCTTGTAAAGGCCTGCCCTCCGTATAAGTTCCGGAAACATCACAATTTAACATACAACACTGTTTATTTGCACAGAAACCTCTTGTTCTTTGCGAACATTTATCACATTCAGCCTGTGTTGCTTGTGTAAAATAACTACCGGCATCGGTGCATTTACGACATTTTCCGTCTATATCCTTAAATTCATTTTCATTACATTTTAACGTGCAATATTTTCCGCTCATAACTGTTCTATTTTCACAAATTGCCCCACATAAATAGGCATTTTCAACCGTAATTAAAGCATCTTCCGTACACGAATGACACAATCCCGTTGTATCCCATAATGGGGTATCCGGTGAACAACATTGTCCCATTGTTGTACAACATTCTCCATTCACTATGCTATTACAACACAATCCGCCCAACACTTTATCATCCGGACAACATTTTAACTGATGGGGATTATCACTGTCTTTAACGCATTGTTCTTTTGGCCCACAACTAGATACACACAAGCCTTCCGAACAAGTCCCACACCGACAATCATTATCATGACGACATCTGTCAATTTCATGGCGGGAATCTTCCGGTACTTCTTCTTTACCTCGCATATCTTTATAAAATTCATACGCCAATTCCACTTTTTCTGCCGAATTACAAATATCTGCCGTTGCTTCAAATTCTTCAATGCCTACAAAAATGGAATACGGCGATTGCCATTGGCTTTGTAAGAGCAACTTACAAATATCACTCGGTACTTCGGAGAGAAAAATTTCAAAATAATCTTCGTATTGCGGACTCATCCGAGCCATAATCGGATATCCCATGCGGGTGGTATTCCCCAATTCCATTTCAATTTCTCCGGCATAATTTGCTTCAATTAATTTATCCATTTGATACGCAATATCATTTGCCCGAATGGCTAATTCATTAACTGTTTCATTGGCAATATATTTGTTCATGGCAAATTTATACCCCAGTATGC
>JAFZGR010000293.1 GCA_017555325.1 Alphaproteobacteria bacterium
AAAAATAATAATAAAGATATAAATTTTATCATCAAATCACCCTATTTTTATCTACCATTATTATATACGCATGTCAAGATTCTTCCTTTTAAGGCGATGCTAAAAGAGTATTGAGACGATAGATAAAGTGTGGTAAAGAGGATATTATTAACTGCCAAAGGAAGGAGCAAGAGAATGAGATGCCCCAAATGCGGAAAAGAAGATTGTGTAAAGAATGGATATAGGAGAGGCAAGCAACGATACAGATGCCGAGGATGCGGATGTAATTATACGAAGAGTGAGAAGTAGGGATATCCGCTCAGTATAAAGAGAAAAGCGATACAGTATTATTTGGAGGGTATGGGTTTTAGACAAATAGAGAAAGTATTAGTGGTATCCCATGTCAGTGTTATTTATTGGGTTCGAGCATTAGCACAAAAGATACGAGATATTGAAACCGCAAAGAAAGGATTAAAAATACCGAAAGAGAGAATAATAGAGTTAGATGAACTTTATACCTACATTAAAAAAAACGGAATGCTGATTAACAGGCTGATAGCGCTTGTTTTGTCTGAATAATTGTTTTGAATTTGAGGTGTTGAATAAAAAATTTTATCGTTATGGGGTGTAAAAGATTGTATTTAGAATTTCAAATGTGTGAAAAACCCACCGAGAGGTGGGTTAAGTTGTGTTTATTTATCACCGAATTTATTGCTTCGAGGGAAACCGACAGGTGGAATTTTTCCTACCGTTGCCCGACGAGCCAACCAGAGAGAAATGTTTCGTTCTACCCGCATACCATTGCCAGACGGGAAAGATAAACCATCTTCAATATTAAAGAATTTAACATCAGATAGTTTTGCTTCCTGATATCGTTGTAAAATAACACCACTTCCTCGTGTCATTGGTGGAATTTCTTCTGTTTTAAAAACAATCATTTTGCGGTTTGTTCCGATAACAGCAATATGTGATGCACTCGCAACTTTACATAAAACGGCTTTATCCCCATCTGCCAGATTTAAAATGATTTTTCCGGCACGGGTTTGTGCAATAACATCATTACTTTTAACGAGGAATCCTTTTCCGTTTTGAGAGGCAACTAAAAGCTGAATATCCGGTTGATATGTCAGCATTGTAACGATATCAGCATCTTCCGAAACATCTACGGATAATCTTAACGGTTCACCAAACCCACGGCCACCGGCAATGTTATTTCCTAAAATGGTGTAAAACCGTCCATTGGTTGTAAATAACAAAATATAATCCGTTGTATATGTTTTTAATGTTGCCTTTAAAGCATCCCCTTCTTTGAACTTTAAGTCATCCAAAGAATCCAAATGTCCTTTAATT
The DNA here is from genome assembly GCA_017555325.1 of Alphaproteobacteria bacterium. Lineage (GTDB taxonomy): Bacteria > Pseudomonadota > Alphaproteobacteria > CAAHEQ01 > UBA3637 > RGIG4140. The sequence continues at coordinate 1,330 of JAFZGR010000293.1, forward strand.
GAGCGAATCCATCCTTTTTTGGATAAAACAACCGTAATCGGTTCTTTTTCAATCATGGCTTCAATGGCAATTTCAACTTCTTGCGGGGCGTCGGCAACAATTGTTCTGCGCTTGCCGAGTTCTGTTTTTTGTCCGAAAGATTTTTGAATGGATTTGATTTCTTCCGCTAATTTCTTTTTGCGTAAATCTGTATCATTAACCAATAATTCCAATTCTGCTTTTTCAATGGCAAGGGCTTCATATTCTTTTTGAATTTGAGCTTCTTCCAATTTGCGTAAAGACCGTAAACGCATATTTAAAATAGCTTCGGCTTGTACATCCGTTAAAGAAAATTCCGCCATTAAAACAGTCTTTGGCTCGTCTTCGTTCCGAATAATTTCAATAACTCGATCTAAATTTAAGTAAGCAATTAAAAAGCCTTGTAATAATTCCATCCGATGTGCAATTTTATTTAATCGGAATTGTGAACGCCGAACCAACACGATATCACGATGTTTTAAAAAAGCAGATAAAACCTCTTTAATGCTCATAACCCGAGGAGTATGATCTGCATCTAAAACATTCATGTTTAAATTAAAATTGATTTGTAAATCTGTATTTTTAAACAAGTGTTCCATTAATTGTTCGGCAGAAACGGTGCGGGATTTAGGTTCCAATACCAATCTGACAACATCAGATGACTCGTCTCGAATATCGGCTAATAGCGGTAACTTTTTTTCAGCCAATAGTTTGGCAATTTTCATAACTAAATCGGATTTTTGAACACCGTATGGAATTTCGGTAACGATAATTTGGTATTGTCCGTGCGTTAAATCTTCTTTTTCCCATTTGGCGCGGACTTTCATTGCTCCCCGTCCGGTCGTGTATGTTTTGATAATGCTTTCTCTGCTTTCGGATAAAACGCCTCCGGTCGGAAAATCCGGTCCTTGAATAAAGTTCATTAATTCAGGGATGGTTGTTTCAGGCTTTTTAAGTAAGCACAATAATGCATCACACACTTCACCGACATTGTGGGGTGGAATGTTTGTTGCCATACCGACGGCAATGCCGGAAGAACCGTTTGCCAATAAATTTGGGAAAGCCGCCGGCATAACAACCGGTTCATCCTCTTCCCCGTCATAAGTTTTATCAAAATCAACGGCATCATCATCCAAACCATCCATTAAAGCAATGGCAACGTCTGTTAAACGGGCTTCCGTATAACGCATGGCGGCGGCTTTGTCTCCGTCAATGTTTCCGAAGTTTCCTTGTCCGTCAACTAACGGATAACGAACGGCAAAGTCTTGTGCCAGTCGCACCATAGCTTCATAAACAGAAGAATCGCCATGAGGATGATATTTACCAATAACATCTCCGACAACACGGGCAAATTTTTTAAATCCGGAAGCCGGATCCAATTTCAGTTGACGCATAGCAAACAATAACCGACGATGTACCGGTTTTAAACCGTCCCGTACATCCGGTAAAGAACGAGAAACAATGGTAGACATTGCATAAGCCAAGTATCGTTCGGATAAAGCATCCGCCAATTTTGTTTCTCTGATGTTTTCAGTTATATTTTCAGTCATGATATGGAATTATAAAAAATATCTCAACAAAACGCAAGCGTTTTTTTCTGATATGCCATGAATTTTTGCTAACATTCTTTTTTATTCTTGCCATTTGAAAAAGAATTGTATAAACTGCTCTTAAAGGAGTAAAATATGTATCAATATTTAAGAATTTTTATAGGTGTTTGTGTCGTGAGTATTATCACGCTTTCATATCCGACATTTTCTGCTGAAGAAATCGATCCGATTGGACATTATTCAGCATGGCGTGCTTTTAAAGGTGTACAAGATGGTAAAAAAACGTGTTTTATGGTGGCAACGCCATTGCATACCTCTAAAAAAAGAGATGATGTTTATTTAACGGTTTCCCGTCATCCGGATGACAAACAATACAATGTTATTACCATGATGTTAGGTGCTCCTTATCGTAAAGGGACGACACCGACAATCGGGGTGGATAAAAATAAAGTTGTTGCTATGTTTATAAATGATGATAAAGCATACATAGAAAAAGAAACAATTGAGAAACAAATAATCAATCAGATGATTGAAGGGAATGTTGTGCGAACACAAGGGCGTTCACAACGTGGTACCAATTTAAAGGATACATTTTCTTTAAAAGGATTTACCCGTGCATTGGAAGCAATTACAAAAGAATGTCCGTAAATGAATGGAATGAATATGAAAAAAGAATTAATCGGATTATTGCCGGATGAATTAAAAGCGGAATTGGTTTCGTTAGGTGAAAAACCGTTTCGGGCAAAACAGTTGTGGCATTGGCTTTATAATAAAGGTGAAACTGATTTTTTTAAAATGACTACACTTGCCAAAACATTTCAGTCACGATTGAATGAGTTATATACTGTCACACACCCTAAAATTGTGACGGAACAAAATTCTGTTGATGGTACTCGTAAGTGGTTGATGGAATTTCAAGATGGTAAGCAGGTGGAATGTGTTTATATTCCAGAATCAGATCGGGGAGCTGTTTGTATTTCTACTCAGGTAGGTTGTGCTCAGGGATGTAAATTTTGCCATACCGGTACACAGAGGATGATGCGAAATTTAACGGCAGGCGAAATTGTTGGACAATTTATGGCTGCACGAGATAGTTATGGTGAATGGCCGACCCCAACAGATGAAACTCGGTATTTATCCAATATCGTTGTTATGGGAATGGGTGAACCGCTTTGTAATTTTGAAAATTTAAAAAGTGCTTTAAAAATTGCAATGGACGGAGATGGATTGGCAATTTCAAAACGGCGGATTACGGTTTCGACCTCGGGTGTTGCAAAATATATTCCGGAATTGGCAGATTTAGGAGTTAAATTGGCCGTTAGTTTGCATGCACCGAACGATGAAATCAGAAATCAAATTATGCCTGTGAACCGAAAATATCCGTTGGATGTGCTGATTGCTGCCTGTAAGGAATATCAAAAACGGTGTG
>JAFZGR010000294.1 GCA_017555325.1 Alphaproteobacteria bacterium
ACTCACATTTTTCCAAAATAACAAAAACCTTTACCCCCACCATCAATCTGAACTCATTTCAGATTCTCGGAAAGAACCGACACAAACAAGATACTGTTTTACAAGGAGATTTCAGACAAAATGCGCTCACATTTTTCCAAAATAACAAAAACCTTTACCCCCACCGTCAATCTGAACTCGTTTCAGATTCTCGAAAAGAACCGACACAAACAAGATACTGTTTTAAAACGAGATTTCGTTTCAAGTTCAGAGTGATGATGAAAAGGAAAAAGCATGCCTCATATATAATAATGTCTCAAAAAAAATATCTTACCACAAAAAAGATACCTTTTTTCCCGCTTCGAATCAGAAAAATCGGATTTTTGTTAAAATGCAAAATTGTTATTTTAATTGAATATTTTAATTAAATTTAAAAAAAATATAAAAATGTGAAAAAAAACAGTTGCCATTATACGTCCCTTTTTATATACTCTTTAAAGGACTGTAAATTTTTAAATGAGGAAAAAATGAACATAAACAATCAAAAAATAACACAGGATTCTGGACGCAGCATGGTTGAAATGCTTGGCGTTTTGGCTGTTATCGGCGTTTTATCAGTCGGCGGGATTGCCGGTTATAAAATGGCTATGGAAAAGTATCGTTCCAATCAGGTTGTTGATATGGCAAATAAATATGCCGTTATTGCTTATTCCGCATATATGACAAATAAAATAATGAATAATGGTGTTGCAAACCATAATATTGTGCCAGCATTTATTGATACCGGACTATATACGGATCCAAACGGCAATCCGACAAATGTTATTAACGGCACAACCATCGGAAACGCTTCGATTATAGATGAAGACCGTGTCGCCGTTCCGTTAACATTTGCTGAAAAAAGTACTTGTCAAGGCGTTGCAAATGCTTTGGGGGCTGTTACCATTACAACATCAACAGCAACTGCTTTGGCATCCTTGTCATCAATAGATACTAAAAGCATACCATCTACATTGGGTTATATTGATCCACCATCGCCACCACCTTCTCCACCATATAATGAAGGAAGTTTGGAAGAAGCACCCGATAATGAGGATGTTGAAACACCTGTTCAACAACCGCTTGTTTCAACGTGTGATTGTAATTCGGCAAACCCTGTTGCAACAGCAGTTTTCAAGCAAAGTTAAATCAAACTGTATTGATTTTATATAAAAGGCAATGAAACAGCACTGCGTTTTATTGCCTTTTATGGTGTGAACGTAAAACAACCTGTGTAAGCGGGTAGATGTTGGCAATCCTGTCTAGCCGTTAGGCTCACAAAGTTAAAGGACCGGATAAACTTGTTTGAAAAAAAATGATACCACCGGCCTGAGCTGATGGAGTTTTATGAATAAAGCATTGCCCGATGTTCATTTATCATTTTATAACGCATAGTCCATAATGCATCGGACGATAATTTTGATAAGTGTGTATTGGGGATAAATGAAATACGAACCGCATACCCATTTACAGGAGAAATATTGTATGAAAAAGATTTAAATTCTCCCTCTTCATCATGTAATAATCTTTTTGATGAAGCATTCAAATTTTTGCACACAGCTCCAACGGCATACATAAATTTTAAAAATTGAAAAGCATTTTTTTTGAATGAATATTCATCACATTGCGGTTCTTTCGGAACAACATAAAAATCTACACCGCTCTTATCCAGTTGCACAACCATTTTTTCGGCATCTTCTTCAATAATTTTGGCGTCAGGATGATACTCACAAATTGATTTTATCGTAAAATGCTCTTTATTTTTCTTTTTCATCTTTTTCCTTTTGTTATTTAATAATTTAATTTATTCTTATAATATAATTAACTTTTTTTGTTTTGTCAAGCATTTTATAACCACACTTCTTTTCTGATAAAAAAAAGAAAAGTTTCTATTTATGTTTTTTTGTTGATTTTTTCCAACAAATATTATATAATTATAAAAATCAAGCCAGAAAGGAAAAACAATGAATCCGGAACAACAAGACGAACACAATCAAGAATTATTAAGAGCAAGTGCAAACGGCGATTTAAACGCAATAAAATCTGCTTTGAAAAGAGGCGCTGATATTAATACACGCATTAAAAGGGGAACAATTGAATTAAATCCGCTTTATTTGGCATTAAAAAATAAACAATTCGAAGTGGCATCATATCTGATTAAAAATGGGGCGGATATGTATGCTTATGGCGGTGAAAACATGATAATGAACCAGTTTATTATTGATAGACAGGCTGATGTTATCAAATTTTTGATTGAAAAAATGCATTACGATTTAGACATTGGAGATAAATTATCTCGTGTTCCGTTGCATATTGCCGTACGAGAAAATCAACTGGAACTTATTCGTTATTTTTTAAGAAAAAAAGCAAACATTAACGCACAGGATTCAGAAGGGAACACTGCAGTATCCAAAGCAACCCACATTGAAAACGAAATGGCGACAAAATTGTTATTAGAACTTGGGGCAAATCCTAATATTGCAAATATCCACGGGAATACACCTATTTTTTCCGCAGTGTTTAAAAATAACAAAAAGTTATTGCTTTTATTACATCAATATCATGCAGATATGAATTTTTTAAACAACCAAGGAAGAAATTGTCTTTGGGATGCTTTAAAATGCAAACATTTTAATCTGTTTTACGGTTTACTTTGTTTAGGTGCTGATGCGACTCAACAAGACAATCAAGGAAACACGATTTTACATAAATGTATATACAAAACAGACTATAATACCTGCAAATTTATTTTGGATTGTTTTATCACATTTAATCGCTCTTTAAAAATCGGTGAAAAATCGATTGATATTGATCAACCGGATAGTTATGGTCATTCAGCATTACAAAAAGCCATAAAACTTAAAGATTTTAAAAAAGCTGATTTATTGTTAAAATACGGTGCTGATATTGAATGGCGCACACCGAATTATCATTTAACGGCCTTGTTAAACGCAGCATTCACCGGCAACTTAGAAGGCGTAAAATACTGCATTCAAAAAAATGCCAATATATCTCATAAAGATATCGAGGAATGTTCAGCGTTAATGTTATCAGTAAAAAAAGGACACAACGATATTGTGCAATACTTAATAAAACAAGGGATCGATATTAATTCAACAGACGATAAAGGACAGACAGCATTGTTTTACAGTGCATTAAGAAACAATCTCGAAGCAACACAAATTTTATTACAAGCAGGAGCCAATCCACATATAACCGATAGTTGGGGACGCAATATATATTGGCCGATAATTAGAGCAAACAATGCAGAT
>JAFZGR010000295.1 GCA_017555325.1 Alphaproteobacteria bacterium
AAACTGGCCGAAGTATGGTAGAAATGCTAGGTGTTCTGGCAATTATCGGTGTTTTATCCGTTGCCGGTGTTGGAGCGTATCAATATGCGTTAACAGCCTATCAAGCCGGTAAAGTACAGGATGTTCTCGGAAAAGCTAAAACATTGGCACAAACGGATTCTCGGGCTTCGCACGCATTAGAAGTTAATCGATTTGTTAAATCAGCACTTCCTGAATATACACCGGATGACAAAAAATCCATGGTCAAGCTTGTTGATGGTAAATATCAGGTAACAACATTTAAGGTAGTTTATAAAGTTTGTGAAAAAATCCTTCAAAAGGAAAATATATTAAATGATATGGGTATTTCTGTTTTAACAAAAACGTGTGGAAATACAAACAGCAAAACAAACATGGTGTTTTCTTTTAATGCAACACCGACTGTTGAAACAGGTTCTCATTTTGGCGGTGGAAGTAGCGGTGAAAAGAACGAAAGCGATAGTTCGGATATGCCGGATATAAATCCGCCGGATAATCCGCCAAATATACCTATACCAAAACCAGACGTCACTCGCTGTCCGGATAAAAAGGTATGGCGGGAAATTATTAATGCAGATGGAACAAGTGGTGGATATGGGTGCGTTTGTCGGCATGAATATGAATTCGGGGATAATTGTGAGCGTTGTTATCCGCCTAAAGAATGGATTGCTGATGAAGCAGTATGTCGCTGTCCGGATACTGCACCGATTTGGCATAACGGGGAATGTGTGGAATGTATGACGGATGATGATTGTCCGGATTATTATTACTGTGGAAATAATAATTTCTGTCAAGCCCTCGACTGTGATGAAATGGGCTTTCCAATTAGAGGTTTTTATTGTGGTTATTTTCGGTTTAAAAGTGATGAATACTTTAATCAGATTGTTAAAGTAGATCAGCGCTACTCATCTGGAGATGGACGAGTGACATATCTTTTGAATTGTCAAGATTCACTTTTAATTATTCCAAAGGATTTTTCCGGAAAACTTTATTTGAATGAAGCAGAAAATTTTGATTCATTGAGATATGTGATTGATGGTATTGAATATAAACCGGATGAAGTTTCATATACCTTTAATTTAAAAAAAGGAATTCACAGGATGAGTATAAAATCTACATATGACCATGGCGATGCTAAATTTCAAATTGGAATACACAAACTGTTTGGAGGTGATATTTGTATGGCAAAGGCAGATTCTTGTGTTGCAGGGTACTACTGTCCCGTCAATCAGTTAACGCCTGTCATTTGTCCGGAGGGACATTATTGTCCGGCAGACTCATTTTTAGGACCGACTCCCTGTCCAACCGGCACAACTTCGGTTGAAGGAGCAACAGCTGAAGCTGATTGTAAATAGATAAATTTTCTAAATTGGTTAATTTTATATTTAAAATCGGATACCTTAGACAGTATCCGATTTTAATTTGTTGGTATATAACAAACAAGATTTATAGATAGGATTATTTTTTTTCTTTAATCCATTCCAATACAGTGGTATCAAATCCCAAAGAAAGTAAATTCAAGTGATGTGCCGTATCAGATGAAAAGAAAACTTTGGGTTGATTAGCCAATTTGTATAATTCCCACCCATGGTAATATGGAATAACCTTATCTTTTTTGCCGTGTGCTACCAATAAACGGGTTTTGATGTTTTGAATGATCGCATCACTCGGATATTTGTTTTTCAGTAAAACGGAAACAGGATATAAGCCTTTAACCATATCTCTGCCGACTTGTTCTACCGATAAAAACGGAGCTTCTAAAATAACACCATTAAATTCTTTTTCCGATTGCGTTGCAACATACACCGCCGGATATGTACCAATAGAATGTCCGTACACAACAATTTTGTTATTGGGTGTTCCGGTGCTGTTTAAATATTTAACAGCGGTTAAAGCAACTTCTTCCATTGATTTTTGTGAAGGTTCTCCTTTAATTCCGCCATAACCGATGTATTCCGGAATCAATAATCCGTAATTTGTGTCGTATAAAAATTTCAGTCGGACAGCATGATATTCGGCATATTGACTGTTGCCGTGGAAATATAAAACCGTTTTCATTCCTTTACGAGGTGGTTTGTACAAGGCATGTAATCGAACACCGCTTGGCAAATAATACGTGACTGTTTTTAATTTCGGCATTGTTTTATCCAATGTAATTGTTTTGATGTGTTGCGGATGATAAACAATGTTATCTTGTATTAAAAACAGAAGTATTCCTAAACACACATAAAAGCATACAAATGCCGTTAATAATTTTAAAACCCGTTTCATCTGAAAAAAATCCTTATATTTATTGTAAAACAGTATAAATATATTTCTGTTTAAGTCAAGTCCCGAACGGCCATTTCTTCCAGTTTGTGTATTTTATCCCGCAACTGTGCCGCTTCTTCAAAATTCAAATCATCAGCAGCTTTTAGCATTTGCTTACGTAAGCGTTCAATGACATCACCAACATTTGAAATCACATCAACCGATAAATCGGATACGTCAATTTCTTTTTCCTTGTTATTTGAGCCGACTAAATCATTAAAATCCTGAATTAAATCAGGAATTGCTTTTTGAATGCCTTTAGGCGTAATGTTATGAGCTTTATTAAACGCAATTTGTTTTTCCCGCCGGCGATTTGTTTCCTGAACGGCTGTTTCAATGGATTTTGTCATTTTGTCGGCATATAAAATCACACGCCCCTTTACATTGCGTGCTGCCCGTCCGATTGTTTGTATCAAAGATGTTGTGGAACGCAAAAATCCTTCTTTATCGGCATCCAATATAGCAACAAGCTCCACTTCCGGAATATCCAATCCTTCACGCAACAAGTTAATACCAACCAATACTTCAAACGTTCCTAAACGTAAATCCCGAATAATTTGAATACGTTCCAATGTATCAATATCCGAATGTAAATAACGCACCTTAATACCATTTTCACGTAGATATTCCGTTAAATCTTCTGCCATTTTTTTTGTAAGTGTTGTCACAAGAACCCGTCCGCCCCGTTTAGCAACTTCTTGACATTCAGCCATTAAATCTTCTACCTGATGCGTGACGGGGCGTATAATACATTCAGGATCTATCAATCCTGTCGGACGAATAATCTGTTCCGTAAAAACGCCTTTTGTTTCATTTAACTCAAATGGTCCGGGAGTTGCAGAAACAAAAATCGTCCGAGGTCGCATAGCATTCCATTCTTCAAATTTTAACGGACGGTTGTCCTTGCAACTGGGTAATCGAAATCCGTATTCGGACAGTGTTGTTTTGCGGGATAAATCTCCTCGATACATAGCTCCCAATTGCGGAACAGTAACATGGCTTTCATCTATAAATACCAACGCATCTGACGGTAAATATTCAAACAGAGTTGGCGGGGCTTCGCCGGCTTTACGTCCGGTTAAGTGGCGGGAATAATTTTCAATTCCTTTACAGGAACCGGTTGCTTCCAACATTTCCAAATCATATTTCGTACGGGAAGCAAGGCGTTGTGCTTCCAGTTGTTGTCCGTTTTCTTCATAAAATGCCAATCGTTCTTTTAACTCTGCTTTAATGGTTTTTATTGCCTGTGATAATGCCGGACGAGGAGTCACATAGTGACTGGCAGGGAAAACGGTAATTTCTTTCAGCTCCATTTTCTTTTTGCCGGTTAACGGATCAAATTCATAAATTCCTTCAATTTCATCTCCGAAAAAATTAATTCGCCAGGCTAAATCTTCATAGTGGGAAGGGAAAATATCCAATACATCCCCATTTAAACGAAAGCATCCCCGTTCAAATCCGACATCATTTCGCTTATATTGCAATTCAACCAATCGTTTTGTAATATCTGATAAATCAACTTCTTCACCGCTTTTCAATGAAAACGCCATAGATGAATAAGATTCGGCAGAACCTAACCCATATATACAGGAAACAGATGAAACAATAATCACATCCCGTCGTTCCAAGATGTGACGGGTTGCTGCATGTCGTAATCGGTCAATTTGTTCGTTAATAGCTGAATCTTTTTCAATATACGTATCTGTACGGGGGATGTAAGCTTCCGGCTGATAGTAATCATAGTATGATACAAAATACTCAACGGCATTTTCCGGAAAAAACGATTTCATTTCGGCATATAATTGAGCCGCTAATGTTTTGTTGTGAGCCAATATTAATGTCGGGCGTTGCACTTGTTGAATAATGTGGGCCATTGTAAATGTTTTACCCGAACCCGTAATACCAAGTAAAACCTGATTTTTTTCCTGGTTGTTTAATCCCTCTACCAATGCCCGAATGGCTTCCGGTTGGTCGCCTGCCGGTTGAAACGGCGATTGCAGTTTAAATCCGGCATCGCCCGTTAAAGTCGGTTGTTGATACATCGGTATCATAAAGTTAACTCCTGTTGATAAAAGACACCTTAAATATAGGATTATTTTTGAAGATGGCTTTTATTTTTTTCGTTTTTTTTCTTTTTAACCGTCGTTATCGCTTTTTTTTGTTTTTTATCAGCTTTTGGGACAGCAATATCTTTCGTCTGTAAAATTTCTTTTGGCTCGTTGATATGGCACGGTTGTTTGTTTTGTTCTTGCTTTAAGGGTAATTTTTTCATTTCAACGGAAAGTGTTTTAACACCGGTTTTAATATCTTTAAACAGGCCCCGAATAGTCGGCTTTTCCAAATTGTTTGAAAAACTCATATATGCATTAATCAAAACAATAATTGCCAAAACATATGTGGGAAAAACAAGTGCTTTATCACTGTAAACACCGAATATCCCTAAAAATCCCAAAAGTAAGGATGTATAAAATATTTTTTTGATTATTTTTTTTATCGGTAAATTATTGGCGTATGCCTTTTCAATAATAAATGGAACCATAATGGGAAATAAACGGCGGTATAAATAAACGTTAATTCCGATTGCAATTATTATTTCCATAATATTATAACCGAAAACAATGGGTATATACGCAATTTTACCGTTTGCCGTAATCAATAATAAAGCAAATCCCATTATCCAGCTTAATAAAAAGGCAAGCGGAAAAGTATAAATCAAAATATTGCTTTTCTGAAAAATATAAAAAGTTATCATGTTTAAAACAATTAACAGGAAAAACAAATAAAAAAAGACAGGATTTAATAATGGCACAAACGTTGTTGCAGATATTGCCAGTATAATCAATAATGCCGTATTTGTAATATAGGTAAACAGCGGAATACGATCAAGTGTTGTATTCATCAACAAAAACAACATCCAACAAATAGCACCGATAATTCTAAAGCCCCATATACTGATTTCTGATGTCCAAATAGAATTATTTAACGGAATTAACACTGTTCCGACAAAACAAAACAAAAATAATATCGGTAATTGTATTTTTAATGATTTTTGAAACAAAAACGGCATACTAAACAAAGCCCCGCCCGATAAAAACAAGATTGTTTGCATATAAGGCGGAATCATTATTTTTGTGCCGATAAAAAACGAAATATTTGCCAGTAAAAGAGATAATAAAAACAAACCGGAAACAATCCATGAAAACGTTAATATGGATATTTCCGGTGCTTTTTTATTTAAAAGAGGTAATAGAAGACCTTTGACGCTGATATAGAAAAATCCGCTGATACCCAGCAATATACCGATAAGCATATACGTCATAAGCCCCCTCCGTTATAATAAATATAAATTATGCTTTATGTCTGAATGCAATACGACCTTTGGATAAGTCATACGGGGTCATTTCAATTTCCACTTTATCGCCAACCATCACACGAATGCGAAATTTACGCATTTTGCCGGATGTGTGTGCAATAATTTCATGTCCGTTTTCCAACGTTACACGGAATGTTGCATTCGGTAAAGCTTCTGTCACTGTTCCCGTAAATTGCAAAACTTCTTCTTTTGCCATAGAAACTCCTCAAAATTTAATAAACGTCAATATAATATACGTATTTTTCGGATTTTGCAAGCAAAAAATTAAAAAAACAAACATTTTTGAAGCCTTTATCCGGAGATATCATTTAAATATCTTTTTAGGGGGTTGCATTTGTATGGTTTAAAACCGAATGATGCCGGTTAAAAGTCTTTTAAAACCACAAGTGTAGGGTTGACTTTTGGTATTATTTTTGATACCATACAACATATTTTAACAATTAAACAGAGGAAATATCAAATGGCTTCATATCAATATATTTATGTCATGAAAGATTTATGCAAAACTTTTCCGGGTGGAAAAGAAGTTTTAAAACATATCTGGTTATCATTTTTCCCCGGTGCCAAAATCGGTGTTATCGGACCAAACGGTGCCGGTAAATCAACTTTGATTAAAATTATGGCTGGATTGGATAACGATTTTACGGGTGAAGCATTTGCTGCCGAAGGCGTAAAAGTTGGTTATTTACCACAAGAACCGCAATTAGATGCTTCTAAAAATGTTATGGAAAACATCATGGACGGCGTTGGTCCTGTTCGGGATTTAATGCAACGGTATGAAGAAGTTAATATGAAATTTGCCGATCCGGATGCTGATATGGATGCTTTGTTAGCAGAACAAGCCGAATTACAGGAACAAATTGATGCTTGCAATGGTTGGGAATTGGAACGCACGATTGAAATTGCCATGGATGCTTTGCGTTGTCCGCCGGCTGATGCAGATGTGACAAAATTATCCGGTGGAGAAAAAAGACGAGTTGCCTTGTGTCGGTTATTGTTATCCAAACCGGATATGCTGTTATTGGATGAACCAACAAACCATTTGGATGCTGAATCCGTTGCTTGGTTGCAAACATTTTTAAAGAACTATACGGGAACGGTTGTTATGGTGACACACGACCGTTATTTCTTGGATAACGTAACAGGCTGGATTTTAGAAATGGATCGTGGTGAAGGTTTGCCGTTTGAAGGAAATTATACCAGTTGGTTAGAACAAAAAGAAAAACGTTTGGCACAAGAACAAAATGCTGAAAACAATCGTCAAAAAACGTTAAAAGAAGAATTGGAATGGGTTCGCCAATCCCCCAAAGCTCGTCAGGCAAAATCAAAAGCCCGTATTACGGCTTATGAAGAATTGTTGAAGAAATCAACCGAAAAAGTACCCGATATTGCACAAATTGTTATTCCTGCCGGTCCTCGTTTAGGACAGGTTGTTTTGGAAGCAACAGATTTAACAAAAGCTTTTGGTGATAAACTCTTATTTGAAAATTTATCTTTTAATTTACCGGCTGGCGGTATTGTCGGCATTATCGGACCGAATGGAGCGGGTAAAACAACATTGATGAAAATCATCACAGGGCAGGAACAACCCGATACCGGTACATTCCGTATCGGAGAAACCGTTAAATTAGGTTATGTCGATCAATCTCGTGATGCGTTGGATGACACAAAAACCGTTTGGCAGGAAATTTCCGAAGGAAAAGATATTTTAACCTTAGGAAAACGGGACGTCAATTCTCGGGCCTATGTGGCACAATTTAATTTTAAAGGCGGAGATCAGCAAAAGAAGGTCGGGATGTTATCCGGTGGGGAGCGTAATCGGGTACACTTGGCAAAAATGTTAAAATCCGGAGCAAACGTTTTGTTGTTGGATGAACCAACAAACGATTTGGATGTGGATACCTTGCGTGCATTGGAAGAAGCCTTGATGGACTTCCCGGGATGTGCTGTTATTACCTCTCACGACCGTTGGTTTTTGGATCGCTTGGCAACACATATTTTGGCATTTGAAGGCGATAGTCACGTTGTTTTCTTTGTAGGAAACTATGCTGAATATGAAGCAGATAAACGGCGCCGTTTAGGTGTTGAAGCTGATCAACCGCATCGGATTAAATATAAACCGATTAGTCGGTAATGTTTTTTAGATATTCTCTTTGGTATGAGAATATCTGAAAGAGGTCTTGCACTGAACATTTCCTCACATCACTTGTTCAGTGTAAGGCTTTTTTTTGTGGTGTTGTGCGGAATACGCCCGCATCTGTATATTAAAGTAAACAATTCCGCTTAATTAATGTCTTGCAAAGTTTTTAGATTGATGAATCACGTTCGGGAAAGTTAATATCATTTATGTTAATTTGTGTCGTTTACCATTAATTTTAATATTATCTTTTTTTATTTTAAATAAATCAGATTTTTTTTATAAAAAAGGGGAAATATTTTATTTCCCCCTAATATGAAACAAATGATATGTGTTTTTTTAACTTTTTATACACCACAAATTACCATCAGCATCTGTTTCCGTAACACGATTACAACCGCTTGCCTCACAAGTTGAACTTGCCTTTGTCGTGTTTGGAATTTGTGTATCCGGAGCTGAAGTACAATTTTGTAAATTACCGGAAGCATCAACAAAATATCCGGTAGAGATTATTTTTGAACAATACCAACTTGTTTTATCGCCAGTTTGTTTGCTGAATGCAACACGGTTACATGCTTCGCATTGTT
>JAFZGR010000296.1 GCA_017555325.1 Alphaproteobacteria bacterium
GGTTATTTTTTTTGCAAATTCCGTTCTGTTAACCGCCAAAGCTCCACCGGCAGGAACTTGTGTTTCATCAGCACAACGCATAATCAAAGAATCGCATGCCCGCATTTCGGCATGTAGTAATCCTACGGCATTGATTTCCGAATCGTCAGAACGTAAAGAATTGGAACAAACTAATTCGCCGAATAAATCTGTTGTATGTGCCGGAGTTGTTTTTTGAGGGCGCATTTCAATCATATGAACAGCTATTCCTCGTTTTAAAAGTTGCCATGCAGCTTCGCTTCCAGCCAGACCGGCCCCGATAATTGTCACTTGTTGTGTCATTTTTAACTTTCCTTTTTTTTTGAATTATGCTATACCATAAAACAAATGAAAAAGAAACTGTTTTATTTTAATTTGCTTCTTTTTTTTCTCGTTTGTATTTTTGAAACGGGAACGCAGGTGCATTGTGCCGAATTATCCGCAGAGGATAAGGCTGAAATTGCCGCCATTGAAAAGCATAATAAAGAGCAAGAAAAAAATAAATTAACACTGGAAAAATTTCATAAAGAAAATCCCAATTCTATGACACCGCAAGATGATGATTATTGGGATTTGGCTTGGCATGCACGTTTGGCAGATTATGGTGATAAAGATAGTCAGTACATTGTAGCACAGGCCTATGAACGAGGACGGGATGTTGATGCCAATCCACGTAAAGCTGTTGCTTTTTATGAACGTTCCTGCGATCAAGATCATATTGATGCTTGTATGCGTTTAGGTGAAATTTATACCGAAAACAAATGGGTAAAGCCAGATAGGGAAAAGGCCTTGTATTGGTATGTTAGGGCAGCTAAAAGTAATTATACGCCGGCACAGTTTAAAGTATCACAAGTGTATGAAGACCAAGGCGATTATCGAGCGGCTGTACAGTGGTTGGAACAGGCTTTAAAAACTTTGTTCCCGAAGGCGAAAGATTTGGCAGATCATTCTCCGGAATTGGAAAAATTACGCAAACAGGCTGTGTTGCAGAAAAAAATGAATGATAGAGGGATTTATCATTTAGTATTACATGAAAGCTGTTTGCTTCCGCTTAAACCTAAGCAAGTACGTGAAGCAAAATCAAAAAAGGTTGTTTCTGGGAAATCAAAGCAAAATAAGATTGTCCCCTCTAAGTCGAGAGTTATTCCGAAATCAAAGCAGGTTGCTTCATGACACAGTTAGTAGAGACAGTGCGTGAGGATGTTGATAAAACATCACAGCAAATTGATAAAGTATTGGCAGGGCATAAGATGTTTACAGTACGCCCCTTGAAACGCTCATTCATTTGTGGGGCGCCGATGGCTGGTGTGACGGACAAACCGTTTCGAATGATTTGTCGTAAATTCGGAAATGAAACGTTGTTTACGGAAATGATTGGTGTAAATTCCTTGTATCGACGAGCGGCATCAACGTGTCGGATGATACGGATTGCAGATGAACAAAATATTGTTGTTCAATTGGTGGGGATTGATGAAACAGCACTTGTTTATGCAGCCAAAGAAGCTGTTTTTAATGGTGCAATTGGTGTGGATATTAATATGGGTTGTCCGGTTAAAAAACTCATCACAAACGGTAGTGGAGCCTCATTAATGAAAAATGTTGAAACGGCAGTTCGGTTGGTGTCTGCTGTTAAAGAGAAAATAGATGTTCCCGTAACAGTTAAAACCCGATTAGGGTGGGATGAAAAGCAAAAAGATGTTGTTTCTTTTGCTAAAAAATTGGTTGATGCTGGTGCGGATGGAATAACTATTCATGCACGTACCAAAGAACAAGGATATAGTGGGCAGGCAGATTGGAAAGCACTTCAAGCACTTAAACAGGCGGTGGATAGTCCTGTTTTTGTCAATGGAGATATTACAGATAAACAGTCCTTGCAATCAGCATTAAATATATCACAAGCAGATGGGGCAATGATTGGTCGAGGGATGTTAGGTCGTCCCTGGATATTACATCAATTGGCGGGTACATCTACACAGCAAAATATAACAGGGAAAGTATTGGCAGATTTAGTATGTGAACATTTAGAAATGATGTTGTCATATTATGGAAAAGCAGGCTTGTTTGCAATGCGTAAGCATTTGGCTTGGTATGCAAAAGGGTATGTTGGACATGCTGAATTTTGTCGGAAAATGTTTGATATGAATGATGAAAAAGCGGTGTGTTGTTTGGTAAAGGCTTTTTTTGATAATGCGGAGAAACAGGGGGAGTAAATGAAAATCATTATTGCAGGAGCAGGGCAAGTTGGTGTTGGATTGGCAAAATATTTGCGGGCTGAAAATCACGACATTATTTTAATTGACAATAATGTAAATCGATTGGGTAATTTAAGTGAACTGTTAGACATTCAAACGATTGAAGGGTCTTCCTCATATCCGGCTGTTTTGGAAAAAGCCGGAGCAGATTCGGCAGATATTTTTTTAGCAGTTACCGGTTCGGATGAAACAAATATTGTTGCATGCGGTGTTGCTCGTTCGGTTTTTAATGTGCCAACTCGTATCGCTCGTATTGCTGCCCCCGAATATTTGTCGGTTAAGTATAAATCATTTTTGCAGTCACAAGGAATTGATATTGTTTTGTCGCCAGAGGTTGAAACAGCTCATCAGATATTGGAAAGTTTAACTGTGGCCTCGTCGGTTGATATGGTTAATTTGGCGGGTGGACATGTTAAATTGGTTGGTTTGAGAATTCGTAAAAATTCAATGCTTATCGGTAAAAAAATTGCCGATTTAAAAGCCATGTGTGAAGGTGTTCCTGTTTGTTTTACAGCATTACGGCGACGGCGAAAATTAATTTCTATGGAAAACACGTCATTGCGGTGGGGTGATGATATCTATGTTGTTACTGATACGGAGCATTTTTTACAGATGTTGGATATTTTGGCTTATCAAATGATTTCTCCGAAATATTTAGTTGTTTTTGGCGGTGGAAAAGTTGGATATCAGATTGCTAACATTTTGGAACGAACTACGTTTTCACAAAATGTGACGGTGGTTGAAAAAGATGAAACACGGGCACGTTGGTTAGGTGAAAAATTAAGTAATACATTGGTTATTCACGGTGATGGTTTAGATGATACATTAATTGATGATTTAAATTTGCCAGCATATCAGGTCGCCATAGCCACAACACAGTCTGATGAAAGTAATATTTTGTTGTCATTATTGGCAAAACGAAATGGCGTGGAGAGAACGTGTGCATTAATTCATAATCCGTTGTATGAAGATTTGGTTACCGGTTTGGGGGTGGATTTAACCATTGAACCGAACGCTGTATTGGTTTCGGCTATTTTACGCCACATTCGTAAAGGAAAAGTGAAAAACGATTACTTTATTCAGTCCGGTATTGGGGAAGTGTTGGAAGTAGAAGCAATGGAAACATCCAAAATCACAAAACGTCCGCTTGAGTCATTAAAAGTACCGGACGGTGTTGTTGTTGCCGGTGTTATGCGGGCGGAAAAATTTATTATTGCAACGCCTGATTTACAAGTGTTGCCACACGATACGGTTATTTTATTTGTTGCACGAGGTAAAGCGAGAGACGCCGAAAAACTTTTTACAGTTGGTTTTACATTCTTTTAGATAAAGCAGATGAAAGGCGTTTACAAAAATGTCGATAATTGATTGGTGCGGTATTCCAAATGGAACACAGGGACTTGTTTTAAAAGAACTTTGTCAAAAAAAAACGGGAATACATTGTCATATCTGCCCCAATGATAGACAGATGTCTTTTGTAAAAGAATTAGTGCAACTTTGTTTGCCTGATGTTCGAATTTTATGTTTTCCGAATTGGGATACTGTACCATATGACAGAGTTTCTCCCAAAGCGGATATTACGGCAGAACGTATTGATACATTGGGGCGCTTGGCTGACAGATTAACAAGTTCGGTTGATAACAAAGAGTTTGTTTTGATTTTGACAACTGTTAGTGCCATTATGCAAAAAGTACCACCTGTTTCTTTTTTTCAGGATGCTTTTTTATCATTAAAGGAAGGAGATAATATTTCATTTGATGAATTACGGGCATTTTTAAACAAAAACGGTTATCAGTCAACCACAACGGTTATGGAACGGGGTGAATATGCTGTTCGAGGTGGTTTAATAGATATTTTTCCGACCGGAACACTTCATCCGGTTCGGATTGATTTTTTCGGTGATGAAATTGATTCTATGCGTTTTTTTGATGAAATGACACAAAGAACGTTAAAGCCCGTTCGGGAAGTTGTATTAAAACCGATGGCTGAATATCGTTTAACGGCCGAAAACATTGCTTTGTTTCGCACTCGTTTTCGCACATTATTTGGTCGAACAGGACATAATTATTTTTACGAGAGTATTTCAAATGGTATAGCCGTTGCCGGTATAGAACATTTCTTGCCGTTATTACATTCGGAAATGATAACACTGTTTGATTATTTGGATAATGCTACGTTTTCATTGGATTGGCAAGCACGAGATGCCTTGTTTTCCAGATATGAACAGATTTTGGAATATGCCGAATCCCGTCAAACGGCCTTATCAGGTTTAGGACTGGATATATCAGATGCTTATTATCCTATTCCGCCGGAATTGTTTTTTGAAACACCTGAGATGGTTTTAAATCGTCTAAATGCTTATACGACCTATACGTTTTCCCCTTTCGTTGAGCCTGATAAAATTGATAAAGGCGGTCGTATTGGTCAATCTTATCATAAAAGCGTGATTCCCGATAAATCGGAAGGAGATGTGTTTGATGTGGTTATTCAGGCACTGAGAGGGAATAATCGAGCTGTTATATTAACGGCTACAACGTTTGGTGCTTCAGAACGATTGCGTGGTGTTTTTCGGGAACATGGATATATGGTAACTGAAGCACATAATTGGAAAGAGGCTCTTAGTTGTTCTCCAAGCGTATTAGTTGCTCCTTTTGAGACAGGATTTTATACGCAAGATGTTTGTGTAGTAACGGAATCTGATATTTTGGGAGAGCAGGTTCGTCGGCGAAAACCAAAAGTTCGTGCCAAAAATTTTATTACAGATATCGGTAGCTTAAATTTAAATGATTATGTTGTTCATCAAACACATGGTATAGGGCAGTTTACAGGTCTGTTTCCCATTATGACAGGGGGAGCGGTTCACGATTGTATTTGTTTGCAGTATGCGGGCGGCGATAAATTATTTGTACCGGTGGAAAATGCTGATGTTCTGTCAAAATATGGTTCGGAATATACAAGTCTGGATACACTCGGTTCCCCTGTTTTTGCACAACGTAAAGAGCGGGTGAAAAAAGATTTATTTGTTATGGCGGAAAAATTAATCGGTATTGCTTCTGCACGTGCTTTAAATCAATCGGAAAAGATATTAATTCCACATGGAACATATCAGGAATTTTGTATGCGATTTCCTTATGCGGAAACAGATGATCAGTTGCGAACATTGTCGGAAATCGAATCGGATTTGGCATTGGGACGACCAATGGATAGGCTTGTTTGCGGTGATGTCGGTTTTGGTAAAACGGAAATTGCTTTACGAACGGCATTTTTGGTTGCAATGGCAGGATATCAGGTTGTTTTGGTTGCTCCTACGACATTATTGGCAATGCAACATGCTCAAACGTTTAAAGAACGGTTTAAAGGATTTCCGATTCGGGTTGATAGTTTATCTCGATTGGTAAGCGCCTCTAATGCAAAATTAATTCGGGATGAAGTAGAAAACGGTAAGTTGGATATTTTAATCGGAACACATGCCGTCTTATCCAAAAATATGAAATTTAAGCGGTTGGGATTGGTTATTGTTGATGAAGAGCAACATTTCGGTGTTGCACATAAAGAACGCTTAAAAGAATTGCAAAAAGGGGTTCATGTCTTGACATTAACGGCAACACCCATTCCTCGAACGTTGCAACTGTCACTGTCGGGTGTGCGTGAATTGTCCATTATTGCTACACCTCCGGTGGATAGATTAGCAGTTAAAACTTTTGTGACACCTTTTGATCCTGTTATTGTTAAAGAAGCGATTTTAAGGGAACATTTTCGGGGTGGACAAGTATTTTTTGTGTGTCCGCGTATATCGGATATGGGAGAGGTTAAGGAAATTTTATCAGCACTGGTTCCAGATATTAAAGTTGTTGAAGCACATGGACAAATGGGTGCAACACAGTTGGAAAAAATTATGCATGATTTTTCTGATAAAAAATACGATGTGTTGTTGGCGACCAGTATTGTAGAATCAGGTTTGGATATTTCATCGGTTAATACCATTATTGTTTATCGGGCGGATATGTTCGGTTTATCTGCATTGTATCAATTACGAGGACGTGTCGGACGAGGTAAGTTGCGGGCATATGCTTATTTAACGACTCCGCCCCATATGCGATTGAATGAAACGGCACAAAAACGTTTAAAAGTAATGCAGAGTTTGGATAGTTTAGGGGCAGGTTTTACATTGGCTAGCCATGATTTAGATATTCGGGGGGCTGGTAATTTGTTGGGACAAGAGCAATCAGGGCATATTCGGGAAGTTGGGGTTGCTTTATACCAAAAAATGCTTGCCGAAGCGATTGAAAGTTTGCGTATGCAATCAGATGGAAAACAAACAAAAGAACTTTTTTCACCGCAAATATCAGTTGGATTGCCTGTTATTTTGCCGGATTCTTATATACCGGATTTGGATACTCGTATGCAATTATATAACCGTATTGGAAACATTGAAACCGAAGAAGAGTTGGAAAACTTAAAGATAGAATTAATAGATCGTTTTGGATCTTATCCAGCAGAAGCGGAAAATTTGTTTATAACCGTTCAATTAAAGTTATTATGTCGTCAGGCTTATATTGAACGATTGGATGCCGGTGAAAAAGGAGCGACAATTTCCTTTTGGCAAAATACGTTTCCCAATCCGGCCGGATTAATTGCATATATATCAGATCAAATGGGAACAATACGTATTCGACCTGATCAAAAAGTGGTTGTAATGCGTCCGTGGATACAGTTAAAAGACAGATTACAAGGAGTAGAACGCATTATTCGAAAAATTGCCGAAATTGCAAAGGGATGAGAGTTTAAGATTCGCATTTATCAGATAAATTTTATTACTATGATAAACGAATTTATATATCATTTATTTAAGTCAATTTTAATTTTTATTGTTTGTAATATTGTTTTAGATAAGATAAAAAAAGAAGATAACTATTTAAAAGTTATCTTCTTTTTTGCAACTTAAAATATTTATTTTGTTTCTTTTATCAAATCTTTAAAGAATTCGGCAAATGCATATGTATTCATTAAATAGTTTTGCGGTTTTGTTTTTAAAATTCGTCGAAATTCTTTTGCCCTAATACGTTGTCTCACTTTGTTTTGTGAAAAAATAGCATTTGGTAAAGGTCCGTCAATGTATGTAATAAAATGAAGATTCGGATTTGTTGTTTTTTGTTTAATGTAATCTAGTTTTTCTTTGGCTTTTTTTTCTTTTCCGCCACCTGTTTCTTTCATTGTTTGATGTTCAATCAAAAAATAATCTTTTTTAATTTTAATAATAACATTAGGTAATTGTGATAGTCTGACAGAATTTATTGAAATATTATTTTTTA
>JAFZGR010000297.1 GCA_017555325.1 Alphaproteobacteria bacterium
AAGCTATTAACTTTGGTGTTCAGATGAAAGCCTCCGGCTACAATATTTTTTGCACTGGTCCTAAAGGAGTCGGGCGAACCACATTAACCATTCAATCTGTTAAAGAATTTGCCGCAAAACAAAAAACACCGGACGATTGGTGTTTTGTGCATAATTTTGAAATTCCACATCAGCCAATTGCTATTAATTTTCCGGCCGGAAGCGGAAAAACATTCGTTAAAGATATCAAAAAAATGGTCACGGCCTTAAAAATGCATTTGCCGGCGCTATTTGCTGATGAAGCCTATAAAATTCAGGTTGCACATATTGAACAACAATGTTCTCGTGAAAAAGAAAGCTATTTTGAAAAATTACAAACCGTTGTTGAAACAGACAATGTCACAATTATGCGTTTACCTGCCGGCGTTGCCGTTGCGCCAGTTAAAAACGGAAAAGTTTTAACACCAAAAACATTTAACAAATTACCCAAAGCAGAACGAAAAGATATTTTGGAACAATTAAAAGAAGCCCAACAACGGTTAGAAGACACTATTAAAGAAATTCCAAACTGGGAAGCGACACAACAACAAATGTTGGAACAATTACATACGGATATGGCCAATAAAGTCTTAAAATCCGTTATGACTCCCATTTATAAATCTTATGCAAAATCATCTGTTATTACCTCTTATTTAGATGCAATTAAACAAGATGTTTTAGATAACATTGCCTTTTTCGTCGTTCAACCAAATGAAACAAACATAGAAATGATAACCGAACAGTTAACGGCTTTATGGAATAGATATGCTGTTAACTTGTTTGTTTCACACAAAGCCGGCGCTGGAGCTCCTGTTGTTCACTTAAACCACCCAACATTATCCAATTTAGTTGGAAAAATTGAAAGGCAACAACATTTAGGTTCATTAATTACAGATTTTTCACTTATTCGTGCCGGTGCACTTCACCAAGCAAATGGCGGATATTTAATTATTGAAGCCCGAGAATTAATTGAAAATGAATATGTTTGGAATGCTCTAAAACGCTCTTTATTCTCAAAAGAAATAAAAATGGAATCCGGAACAGATGATAACTCTATTTCAGGTGTTGTATCATTAATGCCTGCTATTATTCCATTATCCATTAAAGTCATTTTAATCGGCGAGACAGGATTATATTATGCTCTTATGGATCGGGATGATGAGTTTGGTGAATTATTTAAAATTCAATCCCGTTTTGCCGAAAAAATGGAACGAACAAAAGAAACCGAAAAAGTATATGCACAAATTTTAATCAATTTCGCACGCAATGAAAAATTGAAAACTTTTTCGCACAATGCAATTCGGCGCATTTTAGAATATGCCGCCCGTCTTTCCGGTGATTGCTATCATTTAAGTACATTTATGACACATGTGAATGATTTAATGCGTGAAGCCAGTTTTTTTGCAACAAAAAAACGCTCTAAACAAGTAGAACCCACCCATATTGAAGAAGCATTACACGCCAAAAGAAAACGTTCCGGAGCCATGCAGAAAGAAATTTTAGATATGATGCATCGTGGAACAATTGATATTACCACTCGTGGTCATAAAGTCGGACAACTAAACGCCTTGGTTGTACATGATTATGGTTCATTCTCTTTTGGCAGACCAAATCGGGTAACATGTCAGGTTCATTTGGGTCATGGTGACTTAATTGACGTAGAACGGGAAGTTGAACTAGGGGGAGCTTTACATTCAAAAGGAGTTCTTATTTTATCTTCCTTTTTAGCAGCTCGTTTTTCCAAAGGTTTACCACTTTCTTTGGATGCCTCTTTAGTATTTGAACAATCTTATTCAGAATTAGACGGTGACTCTGCTTCATCAACGGAGTTATACTGTTTATTGTCCGCTGTTGGAGATTTACCTCTCAATCAATCCATTGCCGTTACCGGCTCTGTCAACCAATTAGGACAAGTTCAGGCGGTGGGGGCCGTTAATGAAAAGATAGAAGGTTATTTTACTGTTTGTCAAAAACAAGGACTGACCGGTGAACAAGGTGTTATTATTCCAGCAAGTACTGTTCACAACTTAATGTTAGCTCCGGAAGTTGTTGAAGCAGTAGAAAATGGTAAATTCCATATTTATGCTGTTAATAGCATTGATGAAGGAATGGAAATTCTTACAGGAAAATCTGCTGGACAATTAAATAAAAATGGACAATATCCTGCAACCAGCATTAATGGTATTATTGCAAAAAGATTGGAAGAATTCTTTCAAAAATCTCAACAAACAGATTTAAAAAACAAGAAAAAAGCTAAAAAATAACATTAATTTATATTGCCCACCAGTTGAAACTATTATTAGCTTATCCGTTCCCGTTTAAATGTATCTATTTGCTGGGCAATTAATTTTTGATATCTCCGTGTCAATCGTTTAATAATACGTTGTGAAACAGACTTTTCTGTCTCATAAAGTAAATAATCATAAACTTTTGCCAAATATTTCTGTTCTTGTTCATACGATAAAGGTAACAACAAACGCAAAAAGGAATCCAACATTCCTGCTTTATCACTCCAACAATACAAATACCGAGTTATCATATTTTTAAGACAATCAGATGATATGCCTAGCATAGATGTATAAGCATCTTCCAGCATATCCATAAATTCCTGTGGCGCATTATCTTGTTTTAATCGTTTCATTAAAAAAACAGCTGTCGGAGTAGATAAAATCTTTTTTGAATACAAGACATTCTGAGCCGTATATAGAATATTTTTTTGATTTTCCCGTGCTGTTTCATTTGAATAAAAACTTGCCAACATATACATGTTTTTTAATTCTAACACATCTTGTGGTATGTCTGTATGTTGTACATTATGCAATAACGGCAATAGTCTCTTAATTGGTTTATTTTGAGATAAACACTCATAACAAAACATATTCAATGCAGAATAAAACGCAGCTCGACCCGAACAAGTATTCTTTATTTCCATCGTCTGACAGAGAGCAATAATCAAATCCTCATTTTTCGTCTGAAAAACAGAATCCATAACATTTCGTTGTGTATCAGGATGATGCAGATTGAATATCTGGTTATAAGGCATATTTTTTAACAATAAAGACATCATCGGCATATTTCTGTTTTGAATAGCAATAAAAATCGGAAAAAATCCATTTTTATCCTTTAAATCCAGTGGGAGATGCCATTGTTTTATAAAAGTCAAAACCGCTGATTGATTTCCTGCTTCAACACATTGGGGTAAAAACGTTCGTGAAATTTGGCATTTTTTTAAATAAAACCGATAATCTGCCATTAAGGATTTTCCGTTCTCGCAAAAAAACTGACCACTTTGTGTTTTTTGCCATTGAGCAACAAATTGAGATAAAGTCATAAAAAGTGACTGACGTTTTAATTTAAAAAATGCTTGAATAAATCGATAAATTGTTTGCGCATTAACCGTCATATCCTGAAATGGATTTTCAGAATGACATTTCAATAATACGCCGTGTTCCATACCTAAAGAACAAGAAACACGTGGAACACTCAACAGTATCTCATTACCCGAAAAAGAAAACAACGCTCCTGTTGATTCCGTTCTCAAATTCAAATGATTGTGGTACCATTCCCATTTTTTTTGTTGAGCATACATTTGTAAAAACGTCAAAATATGTTCACGCTTCCACCCACTCATCCATTCTCTATCCATTAAAGATGAAACGTGAATAACAGTTGAATGCATATTTCCTATCGGTACACGCGGGGCAATATTGATGATTGTAAAATATTTTTGTAATTTCTTACACTGATTATCACTATACCCGATTTTTCGCATTTCATTTTGCATCAACCGTTCTAATTCAAACGCAATCAAACTGCCATAACAATGAGATATAATCGTTATATTTTGTAATTTTTGAATAATTTCTTTTATCGAAATTTTTTTTCCGCCATCTTTATAAAATATATCTCTAAAATATCGATTAAAAAAATCCGTACAATACTTTTCATATTCCGGATGATTTTTTTGTTTAAAAGAAATTAATTCCGTATCCTCTAAAACATTTTCTCTTGCTTGTAAATGAGATAAATGCTCATTAATATTAAAACGATCGTAATAAGCTCCCATTAATCTTATCGGAATGTCTTTAAAAACTGCCGAATCTATCTGTAAACTTTTTTCCAAAGATTTTAAAATCCCATTTATACTTTTAGGATGATAAATATTAGATCCCGGCAACCATAACACTGTCGGTTTATCATACAACTTAAAAGAATCGGAAATATTTTTCCAATG
>JAFZGR010000298.1 GCA_017555325.1 Alphaproteobacteria bacterium
GGAGTTTCGGATTAAAACGCATTGTCTATCAACACACATTTGGACAGCCTCATCCGGAAGAACTAACAATTTCCGATAATGAATTGTATATTGATTTACCGCCCGATAAATTCAGAACGGCAGAAATTGCCGGATATAATGTCAAATTTAAATTATTAAAACAATATTATGCAACCGGTCGTGTTATTTATGTTGATCGATACACAAATCCTTTGGGCAAATTTTATCGGGATACGGATGATGGCGCCACCCGAGCCTATGACGAAGTCGTTCCGCAAGATGTCACTTTTGTTGTCGGAGATTTAGCCAAATTTTCAGAATTAAAAGGAGATCATGAATATAGAATGGGAATTATAGATGTGGAAGATAAGGACACACGCGATATCGTTCTAAAACATGAAAAACTCTTTGACACGCATTTTACAAATATCCACACGATTGCAGCCTCCCCCAGTGTTCAAAAAGCGTTAGATATCTTAAAAGCCGGAGATATTGCTACATTAGAAGGATATCTCATTTATTGGGAAACACGCCTTGACAGTGGACGCATCCTAAATTTCAAATCAGCACTCTATGCCGGAGAAACTCATAAAGAGCAAAAATACGGTGGTCGTTCAAATGTTGGGAAATGCAAACAATTATTGTTAACCAGAATTACTTTTGACGGATATACATTTGAATAATAAAAATAGTTGACATAAAACAAAAACTGTGATATACTCTTTCAAATCCAACTGAAAGGAATGTATATGACGGATAATCAAGACAGCAATCTAATTGCCGCAAATGCTCATGAGTTGTCGGACAGAAAGCGGAATCAATTTACAACAAAGGATATTTCTGCTATCAGTAAAACATTACTACCAACTTCTGAGGAATTAAGGGGTGTTCGGGAAAGAATCCAAGAATTAACTGCTTTGGATGAGGCAAAATTGATTTATCAAAAAGATAAAGAGCAAATTGTTTTATATCGTGGTACATTAAGTGGTTATTTAAACGGTATGTATTTTGGTTGTTGGTGTCACATGCCGGGAGTAAGGTTATTTTTTAATGAAAGCAAAGATTTAGATACTTTGCCCAGGGCACCGGAGATGAAACCCGCTCGAGTACGCCAATTTCTGGATGAATTGGATGAACGATTGGCATCTGACCCCGGTTTGTATTATATCAGACTGCAGATGCAATCCGTTCGTCAATTATGGGAAGCCAGTGCTCCGAATTTAAAGGTAGCATCAAGTACCAATTTAGTTTCTGCCAGATTAAAGGAACAACTCGATGCGGAACGCAAAAGAAGCATCAGTCAACAAGTTTCCGAGGCTGAGGCCGCCAAACAACGCAGATTAGAAAATGAAGAACGTAACCGCCAAAGAAAAGCTGAGCGTGAAGCAGCAAGATTAAAGCGCAAAAAAATTGCCGAGACAACAAAGCGTATCAATGCCGAAGCAGCAAAAGCCGCAGCCGAACGCAAGGCTGAAGAAGAAAGGATTGCAAAAATGCAAAAAGAAGCCGAAAAACAAGCCCGAGAAGAAGCAGAAAGAGAAGAAATTAGACGCACCACTGAAAATATGTTGCAGGCTTGTGATAAACACACGGATCTGCCTCCGGTTTATGATCAAGATAAAGACGGAAACGACTGTTTCTATTTAAAAATTAACAATAAAGTGATGCATGTCGTTATATCGGAAACAGCCCCCTTATGTCACCAATTAAATTTGGAAGCAAGAACTTCTACGCCGTTGGATGTTCACGATATTCAAGATGTTATGACAAATATCAA
>JAFZGR010000299.1 GCA_017555325.1 Alphaproteobacteria bacterium
CAACACATGGAATCATACAGTATCTAAATCGAGATATTTATCTTCACACATTAAAACTTGAAAACATCATCATTCTGTTATTTTTTCTGCTGGCAACAAGCAATATTAAAAATCATCCTCGTTTAGCGAAATGGATGCTTCTTTCCCCTTGGATTCTATTGGCTCTTGCCTGTATTAAATTAATGATTGAATCTTTGTATTAATATTTATACAAACTTTAATTTCTGTTCACGTTAATCATCCAATGGGATGGGAAATATTAAAAAATTGTTTGTTTGGTTTTCAAAAATGACGATATTAATCTGACAGAGCCTTGTCAACAAAAAAAACAGTATAGATCAACCACACAAAAAAAGAACCTCCAATCTAGCCGATGATTTTCTAAATATAAAAGGAACTCTCCAACCTAGCCAGTTGTCTTCTAAATACAAAAGCCCCTCCCCCGACCTAGCCGGTGGTTCTCGGGTTACAAAAAAGGCGTTCATTTCAGAACGCCTTTATCGCATCATCCGTCAACGGATTGAGTTTATTTTGTGGTCGGTTCAATAATTAGCACAACCCCTTTTTCAACACCGATAACTTTGGCTTTATCGCCTGCTTTCATTGGTGTTTCGGATTTTGCCAACCAAACCGTATCGCCTACTTTTACTTTGGCTTCATTATCCACAACGTTTGTTTGTAATGTAACGATTTTACCCACATATTGCGAAGCTAAATCGTTTAAATGCGGATAATTTTCGTGTCCCGTTTCCCGTTTTAAAACCTTGCGGTACACAGAAAAACCAATTCCGGCCAATATGGCTGATGAAATACTAAACCAAATCAACTGCCACATCAACGAAATTTCGTAAAAATACGTCAATCCGCTTAACAATAAACCGGCCAAACCGAACCAAACCAAATACACCCCCGGAACAAACAGTTCCAACAAAACTAAAAATGTTCCCAAGGCTGCCCATTCAATATAGGTCATTATTTATGTCCTTTCTTTGGTGAATCATTTGTAATACTTAATACATCTTTGGCAATATCCGCAATACCGGCAACCGTTCCCATGACATTTGCCGTATCAAGCGGCATCATCAACAATTTTTGGTTTGGAGATGTAACAATTCCTTGTAATGCTTCAATATATTTTTGACCCAAGAAATAGTTAATGGCTTGCATATTACCGGCTGAAATAGCATCAGACACCATTTTTGTGGCATTTGCTTCGGCTTCGGCCATCCGTTCACGTGCTTCGGCTTCACGGAAAGCAGATTCCCGTTTTCCTTCGGCATCCAAAATAGCGGCTTGTTTTTCCCCTTCTGCCCGTAAAATTTCGGCTTGACGGAACCCTTCAGCATCCAAAATATTTGCCCGTTTTTCACGTTCAGCCTTCATTTGACGAGCCATGGCATCAATTAAATCTTTTGGCGGTGTAATATCTTTAATTTCAACACGAGTCACTTTAACACCCCAAGGAATGGTTGCTTCATCCACAACTTCTAACAAGCGGTGGTTAATTCTATCCCGTTGAGATAACAATTCGTCAATTTCCATACCCCCGATAACGGTACGAATGTTTGTCATAATCAAGTTTAAAATGGCAACTTCCAAATTACCAACCTGATAAGCAGCCCCAACGGAATCTTGAATTTGATAGAACAAAACCCCGTCAACACGCACCATAGCATTATCTTTTGTAATCACTTCCTGACTGGGCACATCCAATACTTGTTCCATTTTGCTCAATTTAGCTCCGATACTTTCCACAATCGGTGTTAAAAAATGCATTCCCGGACGGAGTGTGCGTGTATATTTACCAAAACTTTCAACGGTGTATTCATATCCCTGATGAACAACAACAATGCATTTGACCATCACTAATAAAATAAATAAAACCAAAATAACTGCAAAAATCATGTATTCTCCTTTACCTTTATCCGGTTATTTGTTTCTCCTTTTGAACCGAATTGGGAAAACCCTTTTCTGCCGACCGATATACCGGATTTTACATCGACGACTTGTTCAATTTGTACTGACAAGTTATTCGTTTAAACACCGAACTTCTAATCTGATTGAAAAGTGTGCCTGAAATTATAATCCTTGTCAATATATTTTTCATTAAAACAAAAAAAATAAACAGTATTTGACACAAACATTGTTTTATGCTAAAATTGCTGAAATTTTAAAAGAGGAGCCAATGTTGCGATAACTTGGTACATCAAATGAAATTAAAAAAACTGTTTTTTATCGGTATTATACCGTGTTTAATTTTAATTGGCATTATCTGTTTTGCCACACAACCGAAAAAACCAACCGTTTCTGTTGTTATGCCAACGTACAATCGGATGGATTTACTTCCCCGTGCCATTGAATCCATTTTAAATCAAACGTACAAAGATTTTGAATTTATTATTGTAGATGACGGCTCTACAGATAACTCGGTTAATCTGATAAAATCCTATCAAGCAAAAGACAAACGCATAAAACTCATTCAAAATAAAACAAACAAAGGCATTGCCTATTCCCGTAATCGTGGAATGGATGCAGCACGAGGCAAATATTTGGCAATTATGGATAGTGATGATTATTCCGTTCCGAACCGATTGGAAAAATCCATACGCTTTTTAAAAAAACATCCGACATATACAGCCGTTAATAGTGTTTATTACGAAATGGGAAAAGAACAAAACGGAATGAATAATTGGGTTCCCCCGAAACGGTGGGAAATTATTTTCAATTTTGCCAATTATTACACCAATTTGGCTATGATTGATTTAGACTTTGTTCGCCAACACAAGTTAAGGTATGATGAAACGCTTATTTCGGCAGAAGATTATGACTTTTGGTCAAAAATGTGGCTTTCCGGCGGAAAACTAGGAATGATTAACGAACCCTTGATTTGGCTACGCCGACACAGAACACACCCGCAATTTTATTATGACACCATTCACAACGTACGGGCAACCGTCAGTGCAAAATTGTTAGCACGGTTTGACATTTCAAAAGAAGAAGCCTATCATGAATCCCGTTGTACACTTATGCACAAAATGATTGATGCCAATAAAACAAAAAAAATTGTCGATCAATATGTGTTAGAGTTAACCTATCAAAAACAATGCACACGGGAGAAAAACCATTCAGATATACTTTATGTAAAACATTTCGACTTTGTGGATGATTTCATTCCAACCGATACCCATACATATATGCGGGCTCAAACAAAAGAAATATACAAATTAAAAGAAAAAAAAGGGAAACGGGTTATTTTTATCAACCCGCAAGGTAACGAAGAAATTTACCGCATTCAAAATGACGGTTCGTATGCCCTGATTGAAAATTTACAAGATTAATCGCAACAGGAGGATTTTATGCGTAAAAAAAGAAATAACAAAGCACAAGCCGATGAGGATGATAAGTATACAACACCCGTAGAAAAATGGGTAAAAAACAAAATAAAACAACTTTCTGAAAAAATCAGCTATGCCTGCAAAAATGTTCATCAAAAATTAACGGAAGCAATTGTAGCACAAGATATTCTGTCTGTCGAAAAACATATTCAACACGCAAATGTAAACTATGTACCCCAAAACGATTATCGCTTTTTAACTGGTGATTCATTATTACATTATCTTGCTTTGACAAAACAAGAACAAATAACGGATAATGATTCTTTTAAATATATTGCTCAATTATTAATGGATTATCGGGCAAACCCCAATAAAACCAATCGTATCGGTCAAACACCGCTTCACAATGCCTGTATGTCACAAAATAAATTAATGGTTTATTTATTAACTAAACATCATGCAAATTTAAACTATCAAGATGATAACGGCTCAACCCCACTTCACATTGCCGTACGAAAAGGAAATAGAGAAATTATTGATTTTTTAATCCGATGTGGTGTCAATACAGATTTAAAAGACAGACACGGAAAAACAGCTGCTGATTATGCAAAAACAGTCGAACTGTTATCATTTATCGATAAATGTCAACAGCAACAATTAAGGAAAAAAGCCAAACAACAAACAACTGATACTTTGGTTTCAAGCAGTAATACCCAAGGTCAAACAAATGAAATCTGTTCACCACAAACAACACGAATGATATTAAGAAACCAATATCCGTCATCCAGACGATATTTAGAAGTAGATGATCCGGTCTATGCAACCTCGTTAAACATCATTTGTGATCAAGAAATCTTAACCGTTCGCACTAATCCGGAAAAAATAACGGGAATGTCCTATATTGCAACACAACGTCGTGTACCAACACCGGCTTTAACACCTGTTCACATCATTGGCAATTAATATTATTTGAAAAATTCTTTGTCGTATTATTAAATTAATATTGAGCGTGATTTCTTATCTATGGTTTACACTATTTTAGAAAAATGAACCATTCAAATAATTTACTGACAATCAATCCATACAAAAACGGCAACTAATAAAAGTTGCCGTTTTAATATTTCAATCCCTTATTTTCAACTATTTAATCGCCAATTGAATTAACTGCATTGTCCCGTTGTGGCAATGTAATTGTTTGTGGAGGCTTCCGAACAATGGATACCGATGTTTGAATCGGCAAATAATTTGCCGAAATAAACCGATGCAATTCTTTCTGTATCACCTGATTATCATTTTCTGAAGCAATCATCAATGCTGTCTTACCATCATTATTGCGTTCCTTTAAATCAGCTTTGACAAGACAAAGCATACGCACATAGGATAAATTATTTTCTTTTGTATAATGCATTAATGCCGTATTTCCATTTTCATCCTTGGTATTTAAAGAAACTTGTGGCTGTACTAACAACAAAGACAATACATCTTCCCGATTAGCCGGCAAGCTCATCAATACCGTTTTACCATTTTTATCCATAGCATTGACATTCGCCCCATTATCCAATACCATTTCAATGATTTCTCTCGGAGCATTTTCCTGAATCAGATGATGCAAAACACTCTTACCGTTTTTATCCATATCACCTACTTCCGCTCCGTTATCAATTAAAAGTTTAGCCATTTCAAGCGTGTCAACCTTCATAAGCGGTGTTAATTTATCCTTTCCGTTTTGTCCATTCACATCGGCGCCCATATCTAACAACACTTTTGCACAATCAATGGCAGAATGAGAAACGGCATCAACCAATAATTGATTTAAAACTATTGTCCGTTTTGGTTCCGTCGACAATAAAACTTTCATGCAATCTGCCTGATTTTTTTCAATAGCCATATCTAAGGCCGTTTGTCCGGCATCATTTTTAATAGCTGTATTAATATTTGTGTTTTGTAATAAAAATTTAATTTGTTCTGATTCGTTTTCCAAAATCAAGAAATGTAAAATCGTACCACCGGCATACTTTGCATTTACATCAACATCAAATAGTGTCACAATATCCCGAAACACCTGTGAACGTTCATTCCGATTTGTTTTCTGATTGTCTCGGAAGTATAAAGCATGCAATAATGGCGTTTCATTTGACGGAATTTTTTTAGCATCAAAACCATTTTGAAGCATCATTTTCAAAACACCGATATCGCCTTTTTGAGCAATTTCAGATAATAATCCGTGTTCACCTTTTCCAAAACCTAATTCAATGATTGTCTTAAATTTTTCTCTAAAATCTGTCAGTTCAGATTCGGATAATTGCGCTCTTTTCCAGATTATGCTCCGCAATGTAGGCATATGTAGAGAATAGTTCATACTTTTATACTTTAAATAATTGCAATCAACTAGCAATGTTACCCATTGTTTAAATTCTGCCAACGATAAATCAGTAAATAATGAATCAAGTTCATAAGAACTATAAATAATGCCATATGCATCTAATGTGGCTCCTTTTTGTGCCAAAAAGGAAGCCAGTTCGTAATTTCGTTTGTAAATAGCGTATTCTAACGGACGCATCGTATCGCCATATCTATTCTTTAATGTTAACTCTTGAGAACTTAAAGTTGACACATTTGCATCTGCCCCGGCTTTAATTAAAAATTTAATGTCTTCTAAATCTCCTTTTTCAACAGCTTCTAACAAATGCCTGTCCAATGTACTGCTAGGTAGTAGTAATAATTTAGATGCCATTATTATTGCCGTTTGTTCAGCCTTTTTATAACCGTTGAAAATTTTACTTCCCATATTTAAAATTTTGCTTCCAATTGTAATGGTTTTATTTTTTTCCGTTGAAGCCATCTTCATCCCTTTCATTTAACACGCTCAAAACAATGCTTATTATTATATGTCTAATTTTTTTATTAGTCAAGAAAAAATATATTTCGCCCTTATTTGTTTTTTGACATAAAAATGACAAAACGTTTTTCATATTGACAGAAAGCCCATCTTCCTATAAAAGAGGATTATGTTTAAAGAAAAGAAAATTATTTCAGCCGTCGAAGCGGCACGGTTAATTAAGGACGGGATGTCCGTAATGGCCGGTGGTTTTTTAAAGTGCGGATCTGCAAAGCAAATAATTCCGCACATGATTCAAAATAATGTTAAAAATTTAACATTAATTGCTAATGATACATCATTTATTGATTCAGATAAAGGGCAACTAATTGCGCACAATTGTGTTAAAAAAGCCATTGTCACACATATCGGAATGAATCCGGAAACGGGGCGTCAAATGCATGACGGCACATTGGAAGTGGAGCTTGTTCCCCAAGGGACACTTGCCGAACGCATTCGGGCAGGCGGTGCCGGATTAGGCGGTGTGCTAACACCAACCGGCATTGGTACAATTGTTGAAGAAGGCAAGCAAAAAATTGAAATAGACGGAAAAATGTATCTTCTGGAAAAAGGATTAAAAGCCGATATTGCCCTACTCTATGGATCAAAAGTTGATAAATACGGCAACGTTTCATTTGTCGGTACAACCCGTAATTTTAATCCGGTTATGGCAACAGCTGCTCAAACGGTTATTGTTGAAGCGGATGAATTTTCCAAAGAACCTCTTTGCCCAAATGAAGTTATTATTCCGGGGATATTTATTGACTATATTGTTGTGAAAGAATAAAAGCATGTTGACAAAAGAAGAAATCCGCCACAGAATTGCTAAACGAGTCGCTCAAGAATTTAATGACGGGGATATTGTCACACTTGGAATTGGTTTACCGACATTGGCTGCCGATTATATTGAAGAAGGAAAACATGTCACTTTGCAATCGGAAAACGGTGTTATTGGTGTGGGAAAAACACCGGATGAAGCAAACAGTGACGAACGCATCACCAATGCAGGTGGAAAATTAATTTCACTGATTGAAGGCGGATGTTATTTTGACAGTTTCTTATCATTCGGAATGATTCGGGGCGGACATATCAACGCAACCGTTTTAGGCTGTTTACAAGTGGATATGGAAGGAAACATTGCCAACTGGCTTGTCCCTGGAAAATTAGTACCGGGGATGGGCGGGGCAATGGATTTGGTTGTTGGGGCTCAAAAAGTGATTGTAGCCATGGAACACACAGCAAAAGGCGAACCGAAAATCCTTAAAAAATGCACACTACCGTTAACGGCGATTAAAGAAGTTGATATGATTATTACGGAAAAAGGCGTATTTACCATTGATAAAAATGGATTAACATTGATAGAAATCAGTGACATATCCTCATTGGAAGATATTCGCCAAACAACGGAAGCTCCGTTTCACATTGCCCCGTCATTAGCTGAAAAATTAAAATAGCATATCGATAAAAAAACTTATTCTACAATAACAACCTAAACAACTATTGTTCAGGTTGTTATTTTATGTGTTTAAATATCAAAACTTAATTCAAAATACAATACCGTCCATCTAATGTACGATTAAGGCATGCACCACATTTTGTTTCATCTCCATCTACATCAACGGGTAAAGGTTCATTACACGGATGACAATTTCTGTCTATATCCATTAAAGGCACATCTTCGGTACAATAATCAAGACCGCACCAAAATTGATCAGATACTTTTTTTCTGTTTGGACATTTACTTGTACAAATTGTATAGTTGCTAAACCAAATATTATTTTTTTCATTACAGTTATAACATACACCTCCGGCTTCAAGTGGTTTATCTGCAAAACTTGTTCCGCTAACGCCACATAAAACACAATAGGCCGTTCCTGAATTTTTAGAAACATATCGTCCATAAGAAGAACAGACATTACAATTACTTTCTACTCCTTGCACATTGACTCCTGCTTCTTCATTACACGCAAAACATCCGTTATTTACATCCATTAGCGGTTTATTAGAAGGACAACTTTCTAAAATACACATTCCGTTTTCTGCTTTTCTATTACCACATAATTCCTTACATTGACGGTTTGGTAACTGCGATAATGGAATTGCCTTTCCATAATCACAAGGATGACATTTTCCATCTGCAGCCGAGTATAAGGGTGTATCTCCGCTACAAGGAGATATCCTACACCAATGTGGATCAGAACTTTGCACTCTGTTTGGACATTTGCTTAAACAGGTCTCATATGTTTTAAACCAAAGACCACTTGCTTCACTGCAATCATAACACTTACCTCCGGCTTCAAGCGGTTTTGAAGCAAAACTTGTTCCGCTAACACCACACAAAACACAATAGGATGTTCCTGAATTTTTGGAAACATATCGTCCTTGTGCTGAACAAACATTACAATTTTCTTCCACACCCTGAACATCTATAGGAATTTCTTCATAACACGCAAAACATCCGTTATTTACATCCATTAGCGGTTTATTAGAAGGACAACTTTCTAAAATACACATTCCGTTTTCTGCTTTTCTATTACCACATAA
>JAFZGR010000300.1 GCA_017555325.1 Alphaproteobacteria bacterium
ACCACAAATTGGGCAAATTCCGCGTTCCACCCATCAAAACAATTTGTATCGTATAAAACAGGGAAAATTGTTGTTTTAGGTGAGTCAGAGGCAAAACAAGAAGTACTAGAAGTTGTTGGAAAAAAACTAGGGATTGATAAACGTAGATTTGTTTTTCATTTAGGATATGCAGAAGCTGCAAAATTTGATGCAAGAAACATACAATGGAATCCAGATTATTCTGCTATTTTAGCTGGACCTCAACCTCACTCTGGAGTTTCAAAAGGAAGTTATGCTAGTTCTATATCAGCCATGGAACGTGAAGATGGATATCCCCCTTTGGTTAAATTAGGCACAAATAAATTGAAAATTACAAAATCTAATTTTCAAGAAAAATTAATTGAATTGATTGATCAAGGAGTAATTTATGCAAATTAACACAGGAAAAAAACAAAAAATTTTGTTTGATTTAGAATACAAACAAATGTATAATAGCCAGCAGAAAATAAGCCTTTTAACAAAAACAATGTATTTTTGGGGATAAAATGTCTTTAAGTGCAAATATAAATCAAAAAGCAAATTTAATCTGGTCTATTGCAGATGTTTTAACCGGACCGTATAAACCTCATGAATATGGTGAAGTTATTTTACCAATGATGGTTATTCGTCGGTTTGATTGCATATTGGAAGATACAAAAGACGCTGTTTTGGCAAAATTGCCAGAAGTTGAAAATATGTCCATGAAAGACCTTCTGTTAAAAAGAGTTAGTGGACATCCGTTCTATAACACAAGTAAATTTAACTTTAAAAAACTTTTGAACGCTCCGGATAGTATTGAAGAAAATTTCAGAACCTATTTAAACAGTTTTTCGGATAATGTAAAAGATATCTTAGAACATTTTGAGTTTGAAAGACATATTGATAGAATGGCAACAAATAACTTGTTGTATGAAGTAATACAAAGATTTAACTCCAAAGATGCCGATTTACACCCATCAAAAATCAGTAATTTAGAAATGGGATATATCTTTGAAGAAGTTATCAGAAGATTTTCTGAAGCACATAATGAAGATGCCGGACAACACTACACACCACGAGAAGTTATTGAATTAATGGTAAATATCTTATTCAATAATGATAATAGTATTTTAACAGGAAATGTCGCAAAAACCTTATACGACCCGACTGTTGGTACGGGAGGAATGCTTTCCGTTGCCGAAGAATATTTGGCAAAATTGAACAAGAATGCCAAGTTGATTTGTTATGGACAAGAAATTAATGATCAAACATTCGCAATTTGCAAGAGCGATATGCTCATTAAAGGAAATGATGCAAACAATATTAGATGTGGTAATACAATTTCTAATGACCAATTTGCAGATGATAAATTTGATTATATCCTATCTAACCCACCTTTTGGTAGAGAATGGAAAAAGGAAAAGACAGCCGTAGAAACAGAAGCAAAACTTGGATTTGCCGGACGTTTTGGAGCTGGATTACCACCGATTAGCGATGGACAAATGCTATTTTTGCAAACAACCATACATAAAATGAGACCTGAAGGTTCAAAGGTTGCCATTATTCAAAATGGTTCTCCTTTGTTTAGTGGAGATGCTGGCAGTGGTCAATCTGAAATCAGAAAATATTTGTTGGAAAATGATTTGCTTGAAGCCATTGTAGCTCTTCCAAATGATTTGTTCT
>JAFZGR010000301.1 GCA_017555325.1 Alphaproteobacteria bacterium
GTCGGCGGTTCGATCCCGTCCCCAGGCACCATTTAAAAGCTTCGTTTAAACGAAGCTTTTTTTGTATGTATAACTCCATCACCTAGGCCGGTGGTTCCCAAAAATGCTTATAGTTTTACATCCTCAAAATCCTTTCGTATAAGAAAAGATAACGGTCTGCAAACGATCATAGAGAAGAAAGGATTTTAAAATGGATAATTATAAATTATCACATACAACAATGGAATTGCAAGTATCATGTGGTTTTTACACCAAAGTATAGAAGAAAAGCCTTATTCAGCAACGGATATCGTTTTTTATGTTTCAAAATACATGCAATCCAAAAAAAACTTGATTTTTATTAAAAGAAACAATAATATCGGTTTACTAAAAAAACAACATAATAAAAAGAAAAAGAACCATGAGCCATTTTTCAGAAATTTTACACGATCTCATCCATTTAATCATTCACACAGCAGAAGATATTTTATATCTGATTCCATATTTGTTTTTAACTTACTTGTTTTTGGAATACATTGAACATCATGCCCGTTCAAAAATATGGAATTTTGTCAGACGATTTCGAAAATTCGGTCCGTTGTGTGGTGCAATTGCCGCCCCAATAAGCGGTTGTGGATTATCAGCAACGGGAGCCAATTTTTACGGAACGGGATTAATTACACTCGGAACATTAATCGCTATCTTTTTGGCAACATCTGATGAAATGTTGCCCATTATGATTTCCCATGGGGTTTCATGGCAAATTATTTTAAAAATAATTGCATTTAAAATGATTTTTGCTGTTTTTATCGGTTTTTTAATCGACTCTTATCATCAAAACAAAAAAAAGAAAAAAGCACTTCCTGAATTATGCAAAACAGTCAAATGCCATTGTTCTCATCATAATATTTCTCGTTCGGCATTAATACACACATTGCAACTCACAGCATTTATTTTTCTCATTTCTTTTATGTTAAACACCGTTATGCATACGGTAGGTGCTGATTATCTGAAAAACCTGATACTAACACATGAAATGAGTTCTGTCTTTATCTGTGCTTTAATCGGATTATTACCCAACTGTGGCGTTTCAGTCGGGCTGACAAAATTGTATATTGAAGGCGTATTATCAATCGGAGCCTTAATGGCAGGACTTTGTGCAAATAGCGGAGTCAGCTTAATTATTTTATATAAAATGCGTTTATCATTTAAAGAATTATTCAAAATTGTCAGCATCTTATTTATCTGTGGTATTATCGGCGGAAATTTGGCATTATTGATATTTTAATCTGCGTTTTTAATATCAATTACAAACTATCCATACCGTTCATGAAAACGATTTGCTTCCAAATGCCACATTTCCATTCGTTTTGCTTCTGCCTTTGTAATAAGACGCGGTTCCATTTTAGACAATGTATATGTTTGAATGGCATCTAATTCCTTTTGATTGGAAATCGAAGGATACAACGGGTTTTTAAGATATTCAGGGGGTCTATCTAAACGAATAACCTGATTAGGACGAAAAACAACATATGAAAACGCGCCAACATCTTCTATATTGTTTGTATATATAAATCCATCATAACCTAAACTTTCCCAGTACCGTATCATCCGTTGCATACACAAACGTTCTCGATTCAATTTATCAACACTTGTTAAGATGTTTTGGGGATATTTGCTTTTCTCCTTAATAACAACAGAACAATTATCTAATGAACCCAGAACAGGATATAAATTTTCCAAACCTAATTCTCTTCTAACAGCCGAAGATGATATATGAAAAGGATTTTTAAAAATAAAATCATACATTGGCGGAACTTCCAAGCCGTTTATAATTTGTTGTAATGCATTTAATCTTTTTGACACACTTGTTAAATGCCGATGAAAGCGATACCCAAACAATAACTGCTCCCGAACAAGGCGATACACCATATCATCTTTATATGTAGAACGATAAAAACCCATATCATCCATTCGTTTAGGGTTCCTTAATGCTAAATGAACCGGAATACATTGGGCAGTATCAGTTAATTTTTCAGTAGGCTTTATCAAATTTTCCAATAACAAATTAAATCCTAATGTCACATTTTTTTCGAATTTACGGCACTTTCAAGTAATGAAGAAAAAGTATGTTTAATAGGATTGGCTGTTTTAATTCTGTTTTGAGCGGCATAAAGTGTTCCAAAATGAGATAACGGCAAAAAA
The DNA here is from genome assembly GCA_017555325.1 of Alphaproteobacteria bacterium. Classification (GTDB taxonomy): domain Bacteria; phylum Pseudomonadota; class Alphaproteobacteria; order CAAHEQ01; family UBA3637; genus RGIG4140. The sequence goes on from JAFZGR010000301.1 coordinate 2,185, forward strand.
GTTTCAAATTGATAATGTGTACCATGATAAACAGTTAAAGGCATACCATCATCACCTGCCAATAAACGATGAGAGGCCGGTTGAAAATTAAAGAACGCAGAATTATAAGAATCCGGACAAGAGGTCATTAAAACTCCGAATAAATGATAAAACAAAAAATGATTTGCATTAGTATAACACAAAAAA
>JAFZGR010000302.1 GCA_017555325.1 Alphaproteobacteria bacterium
CATACAAAACAACACTACAAATAGATATCCACCGAGACAATAGGCATAACCGAGAAATTTTATATACGAACACACAGGTTAATATATTAAAACCCAAAATAAAAATTCTGGAAGCATATATAATATTCGCCGATTCTTGAAAAAAATATGCTATTGGTGCAAAAGAATACCACAACAACGGATGATGATGTTGAAAAAAATCTCGGTACGGAATTTGTCCATTTAGAATTTGAATGGTACTATATAAATGTTCCCGTTCATCCCAACCATTCCCCTTGTTAAATGTTGCGATCAATAAGCAAAAAAGAGTCGCAATAAACAAACACAGAAATGTTAAATCAATTTTATCTGTCCAATTATTGTTTCTCTTCATGATAACTTTCCTCAGTATTCACGTTCCAAATATCCTCTTTCTTACATTGACCCAATATTGATTGAACAGCACAAATTGCTGTTAACATAGAATGATCCATATTATTGTACCGATGTTGCCCATTTCGCCCAACACAATACAAATTATCAAATGTATTCAAATAATTTTTAACTGTATCAAATTGATCATAAACACCAAAATATGCCGGATAGGCTTTTTTTATTTTAATACGAACAGCATCTAATACATCATTTTTATCAATCACACCTATCGAATCTAATTCATTAATTGCAAACTGAATAAACTCAACATCAGAGTTTTTCCACAAATCATCTTTTTCATCACAAACATATTCTAATCCCATCCAAACTGTTTTTGGAAAATCATGTACCATATAAGGCGACCAATTGTTAAACAATTGGAAACGACACATTTTTAAACTGGGATCTTGAACATAAACCCATGTATCAGGAATTAAGTGATTGAGTGTTTTAATTTTTGTTTTATTCTTAATTTTTAATTCAGGTACCAATATAGCTACCGTCATAAAATCCCGATATGGTAAATTAACGGCAAGCTCTTTAATGTCATTCGGTATTTCAGAAACACAATTTGCAAAATCTTTAATTGCCATTGAAGAAAAGAAATAATCTCCAATAAACACCTTTTCCTGATTATCAATTTTTGCAACAACTGACTGAATTTTATTTTTTTCTGTTTCAATACGCACAACAGGGGCATTTAAAATAATTTTACCCCCCATATCTAAAACTTTTTGTGCCATCAATTCCCACATCTGCCCACACCCTCTTTTAGGGTAACAAAAAGATTCAATTAAAGATGTCTCTTTTTTCTTTGGTTTAAATATTGCATTAATGATAGCTTTTGATAAAGACAATCCCTTTACCCGTTGCCTGCCCCAATTAGGAGAAATATTGCGGGGATGAACACCCCAAAGTTTTTCGGTATAATTCTCAAAAAACATCCCGTATAATGCTTTTCCAAAACGATTAATATAAAAATCTTCCAATGAATTTTCTTTTCGTTTAAAAAAAGCAGAATACACATAAAATATACCGGCTTTTACCGTATTAACAAACCCCATATTAATAAACGTTTGCGGTTTTATACTAATCGGATAATCAAAAAATTTCTTCCTAAAAAAGATACGGGAAACCCGATCCCGAATCAAAAAAACATTTTCGTTTTCTTCCGGATTTAATCCCTTTGGATTAAGTTGTTTATGTTCTACACCTAACAAAGCATCATCCTTTGCAGGATGTGATTGAACAGGGCATAACTCTTCCCATATTTTAGTTATTTCTTCTGATTTTGAAAAAAAACGATGCCCCCCTAAGTCAACTAAATTACCATGGTAAGCGACAGTTTTAGAAATACCACCAACTTGATTTTCTGCTTCCAGAACAATCGGTCGAATGTCTGTTTTCTTTAAAAGATAATAGGCCGCCGTCAATCCTGCTGGACCGGCCCCGACAATAATTGCTTTTTTTGAGTTCATTTTTATGTCCTTTTATGACATTACTCTTTATGTATAAGCAATACAAAAACGGATGTCAATAAATAAAATACTTTACATGAATTATTAACTGTCCCCCTTGACTTTTTTATAAAAAAAAGGTACATCTTTTAAAAGATTTTAAAATGAGGCCATTATGTATTTTCGTTTATCCCACAATTGGTTTTTACCTTTAATCTGTTTGTTGATAACAGCTTATTTTGTATTTCATACAGTTCAAGGAAATCATGGCGTTCGGCGAATGATTCAGGTTCGGGAAGAAATTGCAACAGCTGATAAAATCAAACAAGAAACCGTTGCAGAAAAAGAACGATTGCAAGCAAAAGTAAATGCTTTATCTCCTAAATCATTAGATTTAGATCAGTTAGAAGAATCTGCTTTGCGAATCCTCAATATGGGTGATGAAAATTCTAAAATAATTTTTAGATAATCAGCCCATGTTTAATTGACGATTTTTTTGATATAACTGATGTACTAGTTGCTCATTAATCGATAGATTGATTGCCTCTGCATCATTTCCATATTTTTCTTGTATAGCCTGCAACACTTTTTGTTCTTGCGCCTTTTTTAAATTGTTATCCGATTTAAAAAAAATAACAGGTCGAGTTCTATCAAATTCCCATTGCTTTATTTTTTGATTATAAACAACATCCCCCACCATCGATACATCCTCCGGATTAATTTTAGCATGACGAATAAAATCCGGATGTGTTAATTCTTTTGTCCGGCCTTGCTCATCATAACAAAGTGTTCTATTGTCCCACGCCCGTACAACATAATCTTGAATTTTTGGATGATGATTATAAAAAATAACAAATCTCATAACGTTTTTTCTTTCCTCTTTTTACAATAAATAAGCCAGCTTAAAAGGACCAATGCTGGAAGCATTAAAATTCCTGTGAACATAAAGAAATAAAACCAACCCATTTGCTCTACCCATATCCCACTATATCCGGAAACAAGTGAGACTGCCACCATCATTAAACTACTTAATAAAGCATATTGTGTTGCTGCATATTGCTTTGAACACAAACCGGATAAAAAGGCAACAAATACTGCTCCACCCATACCCCCGACAATGTTATCAAACAAGATAACCAGAAAAAAGAAAGGAACCGATTCCGGAAAAAATGAAAATACAGCAAAAATAACAGATGTCATTACTTCAACAAGCCCCAAAACAA
>JAFZGR010000303.1 GCA_017555325.1 Alphaproteobacteria bacterium
GATGAACCATGGGTAGAGGTGGCATTGAATATCCAAGATACGGCTAGTGGTAAAGAACAATGTAGCAAATGTGGTCGTTCGGTAGAAGAGGTAAATGGGAAAACATATTGTACAACGGTTTGTTTAGTTGGTAAAGGGTATATACCTGTGACTGGTGTTAAAAATACCGGAGAAATTACGCAATATGCGGAAAACGATTATATAAATGGATGTGTCAGTTGTGATAATCCAAATGATTATGCTATTAATGATAAATCGGCAGAGGCGCTTGCCGGTTGTACTGCTTGTGGACATAGTACGTATTGGACAAAATTTGAAAAAAACAGTCTTATTTGTGGACCAATGGTTTGTAAATCAGGGGAATTCAAACATTTTCCTGCTCTAAACGGTTCCGGTCATTATGGAGCTCAATGTATATCATGCAAGGATTCTTCTCCTCGTTATATTGGAGAAGTTGAAAAGTTCAAAACAATATGTGAGGCGGAAACGTGTGGGCGAAAAGCTGTTGGTAAATGGTGTGTTCCAACAAGTTGTGGAACGAATGAGTTTTTATCGGCAAGTTATCCGGTTACTCAGAATCAAAATATAGCATTAGGTGGATGTCAATCCTGTCAATCAACAAATGCGCATCGGTTAGGAGAATATATTCAAAATAAAAATGAATCAACAGGCGAGGTAACATATAGTATTGGTGCAGACTTACAATATTTTATTACCCAATGTAATAAATGCAATGATAAAAACAAAGATGGAATAATTTCTGAAGAAGAAAAAGACAGTGTTAGAAAAATTGAACAAGGGAGTGATGGTTTTGCTTATTGTGTTCCGTCAACATCTTCGTGTGATGGGATTTTAGGGAGTGATGGAACATGTTATGCTTGTACAGAGAAAAAGGTGTTGATTATTTCTGATGAAGCATCGGGATGTACAAAAAATTGTAAAGATACGAATGGTCAAACAAGCAAATGGACGTTCCAAGAAAATACCACAAATTCTATGGTTTGTATGGATAAATGTAAGAGTACACAATTTCAGGGGTATGATGGAAAATGTTATGATTGTTCAAGGGAAACGTATGTATGGAATGGTGCAGTGGCAGCATTAAAGGAATCGTGTGAAAGCTGTCCGTCATCAACACCTAGAATTCAGGTTGATCAAAGATGTTTTAAACGTGAAACATGTGAAAAAGGAAAAACATTTTATAATTATAATGCGGATAATCCCGGATGTGTATCATGTGATACAATCGATATTGTGGTTTCAAACAATCAAGAATATTGTGAAGCTTGTCCTGCAAAAGAAGGAGTTCATCAAGGACGGGTTTATTATTACTATTATGACAGAAATACGAAATATTGTATTCCTAAAATTCAGGATGTGAGTTGGATTTGTACGGCAGGAGAATATTTTAAAAGTGGTTGGAATGGAAAATGCATTCCTTGTAGTTCTACGGAAGCAACTGATGTTAAATCTTTTAAGAATGAATGTAAAAGTTGTGGAGAACAACGGCAATTAAATGGTTCTATTTGTCAGATAAATAATGGTTGTAATGGCGGTTCAACATTTTGGAGTACTCCGAGTCATACATGTGTTACATGCGATACATCCGGTGTGAAAATAGAAACAAGTTATGATGAACGTCACTTATGTGATTTGTGCTCACAAAAAAGAAGTATGACCTTAGAGGTTAGTACTGTACAAGATGGGGAAACAGTAACAGAAACAAAGGCATATTGTGTACAAAAATGTAGTGCAAACAAGTGGCAAGATTCAGCAGGTAATTGTTATGCTTGCAATAAAAATAATGGCAAAGGAAATATTATCGGTATAGATAGTGTTTCTAAGAAACTCTGTACAGATTGTAATCGAACAGTTGCTATGGATGATTCAGGTAATACTATTTGTCAGTAAATGGTTTACTTGTTTTACTAATTACAAAAAAACGGGAGAAGAATCTCCCGTTTTTAATTTGTCTATTTTGTTTTATGACCGTAATTCAGCACCAGTATTTTTCTTGACCATATTGATAATTTGTGTACTTAAAATTTCAATATCTTTATCAGTCATAGTTTTTTCCGTTGGTGAAATTGTCACTTGTATGGCTATGGATTTTTTATCTGCCGGCAATTTATCTCCTTCATAAACATCAAATAAGATAACATTTGTTATTTTTTCTTTATCAACGTTTTGAATAGTTGTCAATAATTTGCCTGCTTCCGTATTTTTATCAGCAATAAATGCAAAATCACGGGTTAATGGCATCAAATTTGAAATTTTTAATAATTTTTGAGCTTTTGATTTTGCCCGAGCCTGAGGAATGTTATCCATGTAAATTTCAAAAGCAACAACAGGTGTTTTAATGTCAAATACTTTTAAAATTTGCGGATGAATTTCCCCGAAGTATGCCAATACATTTTTTCCAAGCGTGAAAGCACCAGAACGACCCGGATGATACCAAGACGGTGCTTTTCGTATAACTTGTACGTTTTGTGGCGCATCAACAGCACTTAATCCTTCTAAAGCATCTGCTTTTGCGTCAAAAACATCAACATTGCGATATGTTTCCAAGAAATGTTTGGGTTCATAACTGCCGGCACGAACACCACAAGCAACCATACGTTGTTCTTTTGGGGTGGTAGAATAAAATTCCGGACCAACTTCAAATAATTGAACATCTTTAATGCCTCTATCTTGATTGCGTTTGACAGCAGATAAAAGATTCGGTACCAAAGACGGTCTCATTTCATCTAAATCGGAGGCAATTGGATTCGCAATTTTAATGCCTTTTGATCCAAAGTGTTGTGCTAACTTTGAATCCATAAACGACCAAGTAATTGCTTGATTTAATCCTTGTGCAGCCAAAGCACGGCGAATGGCTGCTTCCCGTTTTTGATGTGGTAATAAAATTGATACTGGTAATTCTTGTGGACGTAAAGGTGTTGTTGGCAAATTGTCCAATCCGTAAATGCGGACAATTTCTTCAACTAAATCAGCTCCTTCTTTAACATCATTTGAACGCCAAGAAGGAACGGAAATTTTGTTTCCATTAACGGTAAAGCCTAAATTTTCCAAAATTTCGATAGCTTTTTCCTGTGGAACATCCATTCCACATAAGCGTCTAATTAAGTTAAAGTCAAAATCAATAGTATGTTGCCAATTTGGCTCATGACCTGCAATAATGATATTGGAAGCTTCTCCACCACAAATATCTAAAATAAGTTGGGTTGCGATTTCATTTCCCATTATTTGTGAGGCCGGATCAATACCTCGTTCAAAACGAGTACGAGAATCGGATTCGGCATTTAAAATGCGTCCGGTATTTGCAATACTGATTGGATTGAAATAAGCTGATTCTAAAAAAACGTTGACAGTATCTTTTGTGCATCCTGTCGGTTCGCCTCCCATAACACCGGCAATGCTCTGGACACCATTATCATCAGCAATAACAAGCATATCAGTGGATAACGAGTATTCTTTTTCATCCAATGCCTGTAATTTTTCTCCGTCCGATGCTGAACGTACAACCAAGTTCCCTTTGACTTTATCTGCATCAAAAACATGAAGTGGTCGGCATTCGGCAATATTTAAATAGTTTGTAACATCAACCAATGCTGAAATAGGTCGCATCCCCATAGATAATAAAAATTCTTGCATCCATTTAGGGCTTTCACCGTTTTTAACATTACGAATATATCGTCCGACAAATTGAGGACAGTCTTTATGTTCAATTGTGACATTTATCGGTGATGTAAATGTACCTTTTACTGGTGCAACATCATTTGAGATAAATGTACCAATTCCGGTGGCAGATAAATCTTTTGCAATTCCTTTAACACCGAAGCAGTCACCACGATTCGGAGTAACATTGATGTCAAAAATGACATCAGTTGCATAGATTTCGGTAATGGGTGTGCCTGCAGGTAAATCCGTATTTAAATCAATGATTCCTTCGTGGTTATCGCTGATGTTTAATTCTCGTTCGGAACACATCATTCCCATACTTTCAACACCCCGAATAACCCCTTTTGTCAGTTTTTCGTTGTAGTGGGGAATTAAATCTCCTTCACGGGCTAAAACAGATTTCATTCCGACCCGAACATTGGGGGCTCCGCAAACAATTTGCAGGGATTCATTTCCGGTAAAGACTGTTAAAATATGTAATTTATCCGCATTTGGATGATTTTCAACCGATTTGATTTCTCCGATGATAAAGGGAGATAATGTTGTTGAATTGTCTATAACTTCTTCTACTTCTAATCCGATAGCGGTTAATTTATCGGCAATTTCCTGAACGGTAGCCGTTGTATCTAAATATTTTTTTAAAGCACGTAATGAAACTTTCATCGTTTTAATCCTCCGTTGCAACTTAAACCACTGGTAATTGTTGGAATATCCAATGGTAAAAATCCATAATGTTTAATCCATCGCATATCGGCATCAAAGAAACTTCTTAAATCAGGAATGCCATATTTTAACATTGCGAATCGGTCAATGCCACAACCAAATGCGAATCCTTGGTAAATATTTGGATCTAAACCGCAGGTGCGTAAAACATTGGGATGGACCATTCCGCAACCGAGTAATTCACACCATCCTGCACCGGATTTGATTTTGAATTCTCCGTTTTCACGAGAGCAACCGACATCCGCTTCATAAGATGGTTCTGTAAATGGAAAGTATGATGGGCGGAAGCGTAATGCAACGTCGTCTGTTTCAAAAAACAATTTCATAAATTCAACAAGTGTTGATTTTAAATGAGCTAAATTTGTTTCTGTATCAATAACAAGTCCTTCAATTTGATGGAACATAGGTGTATGAGTCATA
>JAFZGR010000304.1 GCA_017555325.1 Alphaproteobacteria bacterium
GAATATGAATATTGAAGGGCCGATGTTTGTTTGGACACCGACAGAAGAGGGAAAGAAGCAACTTTATACCGGTTCTAATATTTCCCAATTATGTGGAGAAAATATTGAGACATCTATTATTTATACGACTTCATTAGAAACTTATGGGTTAGAAGAAGGACTCCGCAACGGAGTGACAGATGAAAATGGTCATCCTTTGAGGCATTGTTTAGAAAATGAAGATTGCTTGGGTTGTCAAACATGTGATACAGGAACTTATACCTGTCAATCAATCTGTCCGGATTCAACACCGATTTGTCATAGTACATTGCAAGAATGTGTTTCTTGTGAAAGCAATGAAGATTGTAATAAAAATCAGATTTGCTCCGAATATAATGAAGAAACGGGAGAGAAACAAGTTTGTATAACCGTTACGGAAAAATGTGCTGAAGGAGAGTTTCGCTCAAAAAATGGGGCGTGTATTCCGTGTGATTATTCTGCCAATGTATTGATAAATTCGGATGAAACATTTATGGAAGATATGGGAACAGGAAAAGAATTATGTTTAGCTTGTCCGAATAACCGACAGGTGGAAGGTAAAGGCGATAAAATGTACTGTTCAACAACTTGTACAAGTGGTATCAGTTTTTCTGATACCACAACTTCTTGTCATACATGTACAGATGAATCTGATTGGTCTTCTTTGGTAAATGACGGTGCAAATCAAGCAAAATGCTTGGCCTGTTCCAATAATCACTATTGGTATCATTATGTGTATAACCATTTTGTATGTAGTAATATTCGTTCATGTGCTTCCGGAGAATACTTTTTTCCAACTGATAAAGGGGGGGCTCACTGTCACTCGTGTAACCATTCAGATGGGATTATATTTAGTTCATATTTTAATTCCTCATCAGCAGATATCAAACAATTACCAAAATCTTCTTGCGAGGCATGTCCAGATACTCCCACGACAAAACGTTGGTGGGCACAATATGGAGAAAGTTCCGGCCATATGTCATGTTTTCCAGTTTGTCAGCAGCCGATTGATGTTGACAGTTGTACAAATCCAAATAGCTGTGCCCGTAAATTCCAAGGAGCAAACGGAACATGTTACGATTGTTCTGTTAGCGATTCTATTGATGTTGGAATAGATGCAACGCTGCATGATTTATGTACAAAATGTGGTCGGGAAATAAATGCCACAAAATGTGTAAAAAAAACAGTTTGTACAGATACTCAGTTTCGAGGAATTGACGGAAAATGTTATGATTGCACAGAACCGTTAGTGGTTGAGGTTTTAGACGAAACAGATTCCGGTTGTGCGACAAAATGTGCTGGAGTTGTTATTAATGATACTTCAGGAAAACATACCGGTCGAGAAATTTTAAATGGATATGTTAATCCAACTTTTGGTAAAAAAGTGAATGTTTGTCGACCTAAATGCAACGAAACAGATGAAGCCGGTAATAAAATGTTTCAAGGGTTAGGACGAACCTGCTATTCATGTGATGATGAGAATTCAATTAATATGAACTGGTTTAATAACAATTATGGTGGCAAAAATGTTTCTTCATTTGCTATGAAAAAGGCTGAATATAATGATATTGAATGTAATAGTTGCAATACCTCTACAGAAAAAAAGCGGTACGCAGGGCAATCACAATGCATTAAATATGAAGATTGTACAGATGGTTTTAGAGATAAAGAAGGGAATTGTAAAGAATGCGATGATGCGGGAACATATGAACACGTTTCACAAGATGAATGTTATCGTAACTGTAAATCACATCGGATTTCATATATAGCTATGGATTCAGGAGGAAATCAGACGGTATCATTTTGTATTTATGTTAATCCGGGGGTAAGTGGAGTTTGTAATGATGTTGGAAATTCCCATCATGAGGGATATGATGATTCGGCTAAAAAAATGTTTAGGGATATAAATGGAACTTGCAAATATTGTGATATTAAAGATTCAATAAAAGTTGGCAAAGAAAACTATCACAATAATACATATGCCAAACAACAATGTGCACATTGTGGAAATAGAAATTATAATGGCAATTTTTATTGTAGTTATGGTCTTTGTGATGCAACAACAACATTTGTGAATATCGATTTTGAATGTAAGTCTTGTACAATTATAACCCGTACGGAGATTCCGTTAGGGGTTGAAGCTGAAGATAGTTGCAAATCGTGTGATTC
>JAFZGR010000305.1 GCA_017555325.1 Alphaproteobacteria bacterium
CAGACCTTATTTTAGGTGGTTGGAATAATGATGCTATGACCAATATTTGTAAAAAATGCACAGAACGAGAGGTTTTTTGGACATATCATACAGGACAAGTATCAAACTGCATTATCAATACCTGTCCGAGTAGACATATTAGAGGTATTCGAGGAGAATGTATTTCATGTGATGATTCTAAAAATACAATTACATTAATGTCTTCCGATTCAAAGTATCAATTGGAATGTTCTGCTTGTGGAAATAGGTTTGCTGTGGGTAAACAGTGTATGAAATATACACCAGGAACAAATGGTGTTTGTAATAGTTATGATAATGGTTCTTTGCCCCCTTATCCTGCTGGTGATGGTAAATTATTACGAGATTCTGCTGGTAATTGTCAGGATTGTCGAGATAAAACAGCTCGTTATTCAATGAATTCAACCGATAAAGTTTCTCAATGTAATAGTTGTGGAGATAGAAGATTAGTGGGTAATGAGTGTGTACATGGACTTTGTGAACAAGAATCAACATTTATGACAATAAATAATACCTGTACTTCCTGTACAGCAGATATGGTAGAAATACCGGATACAACAGTTTCTCAAGATGGATGTCGAGCTTGTAATCGTCCATTAATGACTGTTAGTATATCAAAAACAGAAACAAAATTGTATTGTCTTAAAGAAGAATGTAGTAATGGTATTTCTTACCATACTCAAAATGATTTGCTTTGTAAAACTTGTTCAGAAGGTGGTATCGGTATTATCGGAAATGAACCGGTTTATAGTGCTTATTGTGAGGCCTGTAACAGGGTGTCATATATTGAAAATGGTATCAAAAAATGTTCTCAGCAAGCGACAGATGGATATTTTATAGCTTTAAACGGACAAAAAGTATCCTGTGAAGCAGGTAGGACTGAAATATATGATTCATATCAGGCTAAAAAACTTTGTGAAGAATGTTCAACAACAGAAAGAACGGTTGTGATAGACTCTGAAGGACGTTTTTATTGTGAAAAAATATAAATATAGCACCCTATGAATTAAATAATTTATCAATTATTCAAAAAAGTATTGCTTTTTCATCTTACCTTTTTTAAACTGATAACAAGAATACAAATATTCAAGAGAGAGATAAGATGAAACAACTTGTTTTTATATTGCTTACGTTATTTATTTTGACTCCTGTTTATGCTTTTTGCCCTAAAAAGCCTGTTAAAATCAATATTATTGCAAAGCCGGGGAAGGTTATTTATGACCATTCTCACAGTCGACAAGAGTTTGGTCGATTATCCAATACAAAGGTTTCTCCGAATACACTGGGTTTAACAGCGACTAAATTAGATGTTTCTATGGATGGTGAAAGTTATACAGAAGGGCGGGGAGCTCGTAAATGTACAGGCGTTTCAAGTGTAACTTTTTATATTGGATATGATGAAATTAAGGTGTATATTGATAAAAAATATCCCAAAAACTCTTGTAACTATCGTGTTATTAAAGACCATGAAGATTATCATGTTGGAGTTGCTCAACAGGCGATTTCATTTTTTAAACCGGATATTGAAAGAGAATTGCAAAAAGCTGTTCAAAGTTTAACCCCGGAAGTAACCTATTCATCTGACCGAGCAAATAGAGTTATGATTCGGCAGTTTACTCAAATCAAACAACGTTTGCAACCATTGTTAAATCATATTAACAATAAAATTGCTGCTAAGAATTACGAAATTGACACACCAGAATCTTATCGAGAAACAACCAAGCTGTGTCCTAAATGGTAAATTTAAAACCACTTCATTTTTTTCAGAATTGATAATTGTAGTAGCGCTATAAAAAATAAAAACAACGCAATAATAAAGAATCCTCGGCTATCTTGTCCAAATGGAATACCACCGATGTTTGCTCCAAACAATCCTGTAATAAATGTTAATGGTGTAAAAATAACAATAACGATGGACATAATGTACATAGTTTGGTTTAAACTAACATTTGTTTTTGAATCCAATTCTTCCTGTGTTACAGTAGAATGATCTCTGGCAGAATTTAAATCTTCCACCGCTTTTGCTAAATCTAAATAAATTTCCCGCAAATGATTGTTGTTTTCTTCTGTTAAAACCGGATGAGTTACGCTTCTCAATACCTTTGCAACATCCCTTTGTGGTACAAGATAACGTCGTAATCCCACAATTTTATGTCTTAATTGACTTAAATTTTCACGCACATCTTTATTGCGAAAACTTTCTGGTTCAATAACTCTTTCTTCCAATTCATCTACTTCATCACTGATTTTGGAAATAGCATTTTCAATATGCTCTGTCATCACTTTAACAAGGGATATGAAGCAATCAGATGGAGATTTTGGTCCGGTTCCTTTTTTCAAAAGTGAACGTACACGACGTACAGCCGGAATAGGACGGTGAGATAATGTTAAGATGCGGTTTTTTTCAATCCACATATGTAAGGCAACCATATCATCAATTTCCGCAGATTTCTGGGTATTGATTCCTCGCATAACAACCAAAATACCTCTTTTTTTGGGAAAGTATCGGGGAGATGTATCTTCATCCAATAGATTTTCAATAACACGTTCATCTAAACGCATTTCTTTTAACCATTCTTGATTTTCTTCGTCTTTATAGTCAATATGTATCCACATCATCCGTTCAGATGAATTAGGCACTCTTTCCAAATCAAGGGCTTTTGCACCACCTTTTCCGTCAAAAACCAAGCCAAATTCCGGTGTAATTGCCATAATGACCTCCCTTCCGGATTTTTTTTATTCAATACAGCAATCTACGGCCTTTCTGACAACGGCTTTTAATTTCCCGAAAACACTTGTTTCTGTTGATGCTGGTGTTTCTGTAATAACATCTTTTGTTTCTTCCGATACGGCTGTTATAGCTGTAGCTGTTTGTTTGA
>JAFZGR010000306.1 GCA_017555325.1 Alphaproteobacteria bacterium
AAAAAAATAAATTTATAATTATTCATTTTTTTAATTTTTCTTAAATATAAATTATATTCTAAAATATCACATTAAAATTTTGTTAAGCTAAAAAAAAATGATTTTTTTCAAAAAAAATAAAAAAACATCTTAAAAAATTACCTAAAAAACATCAAAAGGAGTGTTTTCAAGGTAATTTTAAGAGTAAATTTGCGAATCAATAAATAAAGATGTTTTTTAATTTTATAAAAATTCTTTTTCAAGAGAAATAATTTTATCTTTAAAATCCTGTCCTCTTTCTTCAAAATTACGATAACTATTATAACTGGGGGCTGCCGGAGACAAAATAACCGTTCCACCAATTGGAGTTATTTTATATGCATGATAAACAGCATTGTGCATATCTTCAACAAAAAAAGCATTAAATCCATTTATTTTTGCTTCCTTATATAACCGATTTCCTGTATCCGGCAATGCCACAAAAGAAATTCTGTTTTTGATAGAAAGTGCATATTCAATTAATTCATGATACACCTGCCCCCTATCAAAACCGCCAACAATCAGGGTTATCGGTTGTCCGTTATCCATTGCTTTAACGGCAGCAATAGCCGATTGAGGCGTTGTTGAAATGCTATCATCAACAAATGTTCGTCCAGCATATGTTCCTACCGTTTGTAACCGATGTGGCAATGCAGACATTGTTTGAAAAGCTGTTGTAATTTGCTCCGGCGTTAATTGAATATTCAATTTATCTAAAACAGACAGTACGGCACAGGCATTTTGTGCATTGTGAATACCTTTTAAATTTAAAACATCCGTTGCAACGATTTTTTTTGCGCCCTGATAAAAAGAATTATCTGTTATATGAATTCCTCCCATATCATTATAATAAGTCACATTTTTATGATTATTTAGCAAAGGAACGAGTGTTTCATTATCCCCGTTTGCAATGACAAGCGTTGACAATTCAGCCAATCGACATTTATCCGAATAATAATTTTGATGTGTTAAATGCCATTGTAAATGTTCCGGATATAAGTTTAAAATAACACCAACATCACATCCTTTTGTTAAAGAAGCACATTGATAACTGGACAATTCTGCAATAATATATGTTGCTTTCGAACTCAACAAGTCTAATAACGGCTTTCCAATATTTCCTGCCAAATCAACATTATATCCCAGACTATTCAATAAATGATACAACAAAGAAGTTGTCGTGCTTTTTCCTTTTGTACCCGTAATACCAATTATTTTTGCATTTTGAGGACGATTAGATAAAAACAAATCCGTACCGGTTGTAAAGCAAATACCCCGTTGTTTTGCCTCTTGAATTTCAGGACGGTATAAGCTAACCCCTGGAGAAGTAATAATAATATCAAAATCAAACAAACCAGACAAATCAGAATCATCAAAAAATGTCACAGATAAGGCAGCGGCGTATTTTTCTATGGCTTTGTGTGCAGAGAGACCTTCTTTTCCTTTACCCCAAATTCCTATTTTTTTATTGTTTAAATCTTTGAAAAGCATTGTATTTATTATCCGTTTTTGTTAAATATCCGAATTACTTCATCTTGAATAAGTTCCGGTATTAAATGTTCGGTTGATAGCGTGAATAAGTTCTCATCAGGCTGACTATTTTTCATCACATCGGTTTTTAGTGTCTGAATTATATAATCTGTTTTCCACGAGGGATGCTCTGATAAAACTTGAAAGGCATATCGAGATTCGGCAATTTCACCAACACATTCAAATGGTTTATGTCCGCTTAATCCGAGCAATTCACGATATCCATTTATTTGTAATTCATCATTTAACGGATTATTCCCAACTGCCTGTATCAATGTTTCTTTATCCATAAACGGGGCTAAAATCAAAAAAACAAACCGACATTTATCACAACAACCACACCAGCGATTTAAACGTTTACATTCATCCAATTTAAAGGCTTTGTTACAACTGGTAAAAACAGAAAAATAATCAGAGCAGTCTTTTGCAAACAATTTTGCAATCAATAATTCACTCAATGGTCTTAATAATGAAAAATACCTAAAATCAGGTAAAACGCTTTTTGTTAGATTATAAAAATCACATTCAAACTCAAAAGATTTGCTGTATTGATGATTAATACTTAAATCGCCCTGCATTAAATTACCGCTGTTTGCTGATTTTTCACAAGATAAGGCAACAAACTGATAATCATAGATAACGGCACTTGCCCATAATAAAAAAGCAAGCATTCCCGTAATGGGAACGTGTCCGTTTTTGACTGTTCCCGATTGGTTAAGGGCAATTAAACACGAATCAATTTTTCGGGTTAATGTTAAAAACGGAAAACCCGATATTTCAATACATTCTTTAATCGGACGAGGATCTCCAACCGATATGGCACAACAATCCGTATTTATTTTTTTTAATAATTCCATACTAACACACGAATCTTTACCCCCACCAACCGGCACAAGAAATCGGTCTTTTAAATTCAACGAATGAACTGATTGTGTTTTATCCGCAAACGGAAATTTAATTTTTCCTTGTAAATTTAATTGATTTTTAACAGCGAACTCCCCTAATCCGTTTACATAAAATTTTTCAAAAAATGCCGATTGTTCTTTTGAAAGGCTTCCTGTTTCAATAATTATTTTTTCAGGGCACATAGTTTTATAATAACTGATACCAAAAGCTATATGCGTTATAAAGAAAATATCATTTAAAACCAATTCTTTTTCCGGCGTTAAATCAAGCGGTGCATTGGGAAAATAAATATGTTCCGTAAACTCTAAAATTTCTTTTTGCTCGGTTGTTATTTGATAATTTAAACTTAAATCGCCCGTTTTCGCATTAAAAGAATATTTTTTATAATAAAAAACCTTGCACATAATTATTTTTCCTTTTAAAATACCTGTTGATTTACTTATATACGTAAATAAAAAAAAATGCAAAGGATATCTCAAATGAAAAATGTGAAAAAATCATCTTATTTAACCCGAACGCTGTTTTTATTGATAATTATTGCCATATCCGGTATTATTTACACATCATTTAAAGATTTTACCCTCTCTCCGGCAGAGCAATTTGAATTAGCACAAAAAGCCGAAAAAGAAAATTCACCATTTAAAGCCGAACGTTATTATTTAATGGCATCAACATCTTCGGATAAAAATGTGTCAAAATTAGCTGCTTATTACTTAGGCAATTTATATCGATTGGGCGGAAACGGTTTTCCGATAAACGGGCCTAAGGCTGAAATGTTTTTAGAACAAGCCGCCTTACAAAATTTACCTCAGGCACAATA
>JAFZGR010000307.1 GCA_017555325.1 Alphaproteobacteria bacterium
AAAGAATGCTATAATATTAAAACATATATTGGTATAAAAAAGGACTCTTTTTTTCTGCTTCGAATCGGAAAATCGGATTTTTGAAAATCAAAAAAATGCCAAAATGTGAAAAAATTGTTGCGTTTATACGTATCTTTTATTACACTCACTTTATAAATGTAAGTTTATAATTGTGAGGGTAAGATTATGCGAATCAAACTGAATGAACACGGACGAAGTATGGTAGAAATTCTTGGTGTGTTGGTTGTTATTGGCATATTGTCTATTGGGGGTATGGTTGGATATGAATATGCCTATTCGGCATATCAAGTACATAAAATTCAGGATGTTTTGCTAAAAGCAAAAGCACAGACAGACACCAAACGTCGAAATTCCCGAGTGACAAGCATTAATCGTTTTGTTAAAAGTACATTAAGCGAATATGCTCCGGATGATAATACACCAATGGTTTCTTTTGAAGAAAATGTTCATTATGTTGATTTATACAAAGTATCGGATGTTATATGTAAAATGTTGTTTGAGCGACAAGAGTCATTAAGCCGAGTCGATATTTATCTAATAAAACCTAACAGTATCGAAAATTGTACCAATCAAGAAAATCGTTTAGTGTATTCATTTGATAAGGTTGTTGATACAGATGACACATCAACCTCCGATTGGACTGATGAATCACTGGATTCTGATATTCCCGACTGTGAATATCCCCGTCAGATAATAGATGGGATTTGTACTTGTGCCTCTCCGACAATATGGAGTGATGTATATAACGATTGTATTTGTGATGAAGAAAATTATGCTGATATGTGTGCTGCTTGTCCGTTGCCTCGTAAATGGGTTTCGGGAGAATGTATTTGTGCCGATTCGGATAAGGTTTGGGATGAAGAAAATAACACTTGTGTTTGTAAAGATGAAAATGCAGAAGAAGATGCATCCGGTAAGTGTATTCTTTGTGAATCTCCGAATACATACGACCCAATTGAAGATAAATGTGTTTGTATAGAACCGGAATGTGTATGCGAAGCGCCTCGTCAGATTATAGATAACGAATGTAAGTGTTCAGATAATCAAAAATATTTAGAAAGTGAAAATATTTGTGTCGAATGTCGTCACAATAATGATTGTATGGATGAATATTATTGTGATGATAATCATACCTGCCAATTATTAAATTGTGATGAAATGGGTTTTCCGATACGTGCTTTTTATTGTAGCTATGTGGATTTTGATAGCAATGCCGGTTATACACCTTGGATGTACGTTAATAGGTTTTATGGTACGGGAAAGGGTGATTGGACGCTTGTTTCGGGTTGCTTGAACTCTATTTTAACAGTTCCTAAAGATTTTAAAGGTAGTGTATCCTTAGGAAGTTGTCGAGTTGGGTGGATTATGATTGATGGACAAAAATATTCATTAAATCCTAGCAAAACAATAGAGATTGACATTAAAAAAGGTAAACATTCCATTACATTTGGAACAGCACGCAATAAGGGGCGCGAAGGATGTAATATTTATTTTCACAGAAAGCTCGGCTGGGATATTTGTATGGCCAAACAAAGCAGTTGTCCGGCAGGATATTATTGTCAACCTGATACTCATGAACAGATAATTTGTCCGCCTGGCCATTATTGTCCTAAAAATTCATTTTTTGGTCCAACACAATGTCCGGTTGGGACATACAATCCGGAAGAGGGAAAATCTGAAAAAACAGATTGTATGGCTTGTTCAGTGGGTAATTATTGTGAGAAGGGATCTGTTGATCAAACCCTATGTCCGGCGGGGACATACTGTCCAAATTCAAAAACAAAATATGAATGTCCGAGAGGAACGTATAATCCTGAGGAAGGGAAAACAGCAAAGGCGGATTGTATTGCTTGTTCTGAAAAAGCATATTGTCCAAAAGGTTCTGTACAGGAAATCATTTGTCCAGCCGGATATTATTGTACAGAAACAGCTCAAACAGCTTGTCCTGCAGGAACGTATAATCCGAATGAGGGCGCAACCGATAAGAGTGCCTGCTTAAAATGCGAATCCGGTCATTATTGCCCGAAAGCTTCTGTTGCGCAAATAACTTGTCCGAAAGGGTATTATTGTTCTTTGACAGCAGCAACGGCTTGTGGGGCAGGTAAATATAACAATTTAGAAGGACAAACAAGTAGTAAGGCTTGTTTAGCTTGTCCGGCAGGTTCCTATTGTCCAAAAGCATCGGCTGAACCGATAATTTGTCCGAAAGGATATTATTGTTTGGCAAGTAAAGGGGCAGCAACTGTTTGTCCGAGCGGAACTTATACTGTCGGCGAAGGAGCAACAGCAAAAACAGATTGTATTGCTTGTACAACTGGTATGTATTGTGCAACGGGTGAAAGCGGAGATTGTCCGGCAGGATATTATTGTCCGGCCCCCAAGACAAAAACAGCATGTCCGGTTGGTACTTATAACCCAACACCCGGAGCAACAAGCAAAGAGGCTTGTATTGCATGTGATGACGGTATGTATTGTGCCAAAGGTTCTACCGAACAAACGCCTTGTCCGGCGGGGCATTATTGTACATCTCCTTCAACAAAAACGGCATGTCCGGCCGGAAAATATAATCCGAATGAACAGGCAACCAGTAAAACAGATTGTATTGCTTGTACAAGCGGATATTATTGTTTAAAAGGGTCTACTGAACAAACACTTTGTTCAATTGGACATTATTGTTCATTAACAAAGGAAACAATATGTCCAGCAGGAACGTATAATTTGGAAGCGGGGAAAAGCAGTTCTTCTGCTTGTTTGGCTTGTGTTGCTGGTACATATTGTCCAACAACAACCAAAGAACCGATTACTTGTCCGGAAGGGTATTATTGTCCGGCAAAATCAGCGACGGCAAAAGCATGTGCAAGTGGTTATTTTAGTGATGTTGGCACAAAAGCCTGTACAAAATGTATAGCCGGTTCATATTGTCCGGATGGTAAGAAATCAACAATAAAAACGTGTCCAATCGGGCATTATTGTGCTGCCGGATGTACTTCTCCGGTAAAGTGTGCAGAGGGGTATTATAACGGACAAACCGGACAATCGGCTTGTACAAAGTGTCCGGCCGGTTCATACTGCTCGGGAACGGGAAATACGCAAACAACGGTTTGTCCGGCGGGGGCATATTGTCCGGCAGGAGCAACTGCACCGACATTGTGTGCCGCCGGAAAATACAATCCGAATACAGGCGGAACGGCAAGCACGGCTTGTAAAACATGTCCTGCTGGATCTTATTGTCCGACAGCGGGAACAGTGACGCCTATAACTTGTAAAGCCGGAACTTATTGTGCTGCCGGAGCAACGGCAGAAAAAGTATGTGCTGCCGGATATTACAATGGGCAAACAGGGCAATCGGTTTGTACAAAGTGTTCGGCTGGTTCATACTGCTCGGGAACAGGTAATGCACAAATGACGGTTTGTCCGGCGGGGGCATATTGTCCGGCAGGAGCAACTACACCGACATTGTGTGCCGCCGGAAAATACAATCCGAATACAGGCGGAACGGCAAGTACGGCTTGTTTAAAGTGTCCTGCTGGGTCTTATTGTGAGAAAGGAACTATAACGCCGATTGCTTGTCCGGATGGAAAAACATCAGTTGCCGGTTCGGATGCGGTATCGGATTGTAAATAAAGGAATTAAAAATGAATTTAAAGCCTATTTTGCAGGTATTCGGTTTTAATGGATAATTATGATGAGTTGTTTTTTAGGTTTTCGAATGATAAGTTAAATTTTATTGATTGTTTCCGATGTGTGCTTGTTTCTCAAACTAAACAATAGACAGTATTTTGAAAAAAAGTTAATTTTTTCTTAAAAAAAGAGTTGTGTTTTTTTTGATTTTCGTGTAAGACTATAAAATATATGAAAAAATGAAATCCATAAAAAGAAAGGTGGTTTTATGTCTAAAATTCAACGCTTAAAGAAATTAACGCATATGTTTTCATCTGATATGGCGATTGATTTGGGAACGGCTAATACATTGGTTTACGTGCACGGAAAAGGAATCGTTTTAAATGAACCTTCTGTTGTTGCCATTGCCGAAATTCGGGGTAAAAAACAGGTTATTGCCGTTGGAAATGAGGCAAAACAAATGTTGGGGCGTACCCCCGGTCAAATTCAGGCGATTCGTCCGTTAAGGGATGGCGTTATTGCCGATTTTGACGTTGCCGATGAGATGATTAAGCGGTTTGTTTTAAAAGCGTTGGGTCGTAAAACGTTTGCCCGTCCGATGATTGTGATTTGTGTGCCGTCCGGTTCAACGGCGGTAGAACGGCGTGCTATTCAGGATGCCGCCGATAATTCACGGGCACGTAGAGTCTTTTTAATTGATGAACCGATGGCTGCCGCTATCGGAGCAGGGTTGCCCGTTCATGAACCATCCGGCAGTATGATTGTTGATATCGGCGGGGGAACAACGGAAGTTGCCGTTATCAGTTTGGGTGGTATTGTTTATGCCCGTTCCATTCGTGTCGGTGGAGATAAAATGGATGAAGCTATTATTTCTTATGTCAGACGTAATCATAACCTGTTAATCGGTGAAGCTTCGGCTGAACGGATTAAAAAAGCTATTGCTGCTGCTTCTGCTCCAAAAGACGGAGAAGGAATGATTATTCCGGTTAAGGGGCGTGATTTGCTAAACGGTGTTCCAAAAGAAATTACGGTATCTGAACGGCAGATTGCCGAAGCGCTGGCTGAACCGGTTGCTCAAATTGTGGAAGCCGTTAAAGTGGCATTGGAACACATAGATCCGGAATTGGCGGCCGATATTGTTGATAAAGGAATTATG
>JAFZGR010000308.1 GCA_017555325.1 Alphaproteobacteria bacterium
CTTGTTCAAGTGCAATTTTTCGAGCCAACTCGTCTGTTTCTTTTGTCATTTACTTTCTAAGATCTGATTAATTTCTTGTAAAATAATCTGTTTGTCTGTTCCCAAAAATTTTTTAGGTGTGTGATTTTTAACAACAACAACTGTTGGTAAACTTCTAACCAAATATAACTCTGATAAATTATTTCTCTGCTCCGTCACTTGTTTTTTTAATGACCAATTGGAAACACATTGTTCTAAACGCTCCTCATCTTCACCCAAAGAAAGAGCATAATCCAACATCATACGACGTGGTTTTTCAGCATTCATCCAGACTTCTTGATTATGAAACATTTTAGCCATATATGCATTATAATTGTGTGGCTGAACACAACGGGCATACATTGTTCCTGTCATTGCTTTCGCATCATACGGCATTTCAACATAAACCAATTTTGCTTTATCTGTCTGAATAAAGTGTTGCATAATATCAGGCATCAGTTCTTTATGAAAAACAGAACAATGCGGACAACTTAAAGATGAAAAAACATATATAGAAGCCGGATTATTCTGATTTCCATAAACTCTCAATTCGGAAGGTTTTAAATCTGATTTTAAAGAAACATCAATCGTATTATTTTCTCGTTTTGACAGCATCTTTGTCGCACTTGCCTCATTAAAAGAAACAAGGGCCACAATAAAACCTGCGAGTATCCATTTTGATATCATATTATCTTCTATCGCCCCCAAAACTGAGTAAAAACTGAAATAAATTAATAAAATTCAAATATAATGACAAAGCTCCCGTAACAGCCAAAACATCTCTTTGTTCAACAGAAACAGATGCATACATTTGTTTTAAACGATTTGTATCATATACAATTAAACCAGCAAAAATAAAAACACCCAACACGGAAACCACAAAAGATATCATAGAAGACGTAATAAAAATGTTAACAACACTTGCCAAAATAATGCCAATTAATCCCATAAACAAAAATGCGCCCAAACCAGACAAATCTCTTTTTGTAATATTTCCCCAAATACTTAACCCTATAAAAGAAGCTGCCGTAATTAAAAACGTTTGAAAAATAGAAGCCGTAGTATATGTCAAAAAGATACTGCCCATAGAAAGCCCCATTAAAACCGAAAAAATCCAAAATAACATTGTGGTTTTAGCCGGATTTAATTGATTGGCGGCACTTTGGATCATAAGAATTAAAAGAAACGGGGCAACAACAATCAACCACCCTAAAACACTAAACGTTAATTTACCATCAGAAATTTTATATAACAAATTGAGCAATGGTTCTTTTGTTGATATATAAGCTGATAACGCCGATAATACCAAACTACCCGCCATATAGTTATAAATTTTACCAAAAAAAGCTCTCAATCCATCAGATGTACGTTCAATTGCCAACGCCTGTCGTGTATTAATATTCATAAAAACTCCTTTCTTAATAATAACTTTGTTATAAACGATGATTAATAAAAAAACAAGCTTTTTTATATATAATGCAAATTATGATATTTTTATCTTATTCCTTAGTATGGATTTTAAATACTGGAACGCAAAAAGTAATTTTTAAGCCATAAAGAAAAACTCCTCGCATATTTGCAAGGAGTTAATATCTTTTTATCGCTTGATTATGCAGAACGTTTTAATGCTTGACAAAGGGATTCTTCATAGTCATCCAAATTAACAATTGCATAAGCTGTTTTATCTGCCATTAATTGTCGCAACAATTGGTTTGTATGCATGTGTCCTGATTTAACACCGGAAAAATGACCGATAATAGGCATTCCCAATTGATACAAATCACCGACAGCATCCAGTGTTTTATGAACAACAAATTCATTTTCACTACGCAGACCTTCTTTATTCAAAACAACATCGCCATCTACTACAACAGCATTTTCTAATGAACCACCTTTTCCTAAACCCATTGCTCGAAGCATTTCAACTTCTTGTGCAAAACCAAAAGTACGCGCATAAGCAATAGCATCTTTAAAGTTTCTTTCCGTTAAAGAAATAGAGTATTCTTGTCGGCCGATAATTTTAGATTTTGCAAAATCGATCATAAAATCAATTGATAATCCTTTTTCTGCCGGATACAAGCATACATTTGAACCTTTACCATCATCAAAACTGACTTCTTTTAAAATTTTTACAGCTTTCAATGGCGCATCTTGTTTAACAATACCTGCACATTCAATCAATGTAACATAATCTATTGCCGAACCATCCATCACAGGAACTTCCGCACTATCAACTTCAATTAAAATATTTGTAATGCCAAAACCGGACAACGCAGCCATTAAATGCTCAATTGTACCAACAGAAACCCCATCTTTATTTCCAACACAAGAACACATCCGTGTGTCCACGACTGTTTCTTGTGAAACAGGAATTATATTATCTTTATCAGAAATATCTGTTCTTTTAAATACAATACCATATCCGACCGGGGCTGGGCGTAAAGTCATATGAACACGCCGACCGCTATGTAATCCGACACCAACACAAGGAATTGCATTTTGCAATGTTTTTTCACAATTTTTATATTTTGTCAGTGTTGTAATTTCAGCTATCATCATCAAACTCCTTCGCTTGTTTTTCATCAGCATAAACTACATATTTATTTTTGGCAAATCAAAACTTATTTCAAAATATTACAAAGATATGCTTTTTTATTTTTCATAAAAATCAATATATTAGTATGTAGCATATATTTTATTCTTGACTTATTTATAAAAATATTACAAAGTTGTTTTTATGAAATTATTGAGTACATTACATAAAGCATCACAACAATCTAAAATTTTTCGGTACAAAACGTACAAAAAAATCGGGGGTGTTGGGCATCGAAAAAGCATAGACCGTATATTTATGGGAAGTATGGTTGGACTGTTAGCAATCGGGGCTTTTTTTATTATCAAACCAGATTCCGAAAGCATTGAACCGTTTGATCCTTTAAATTGCGCACCTAACTGTCCGCTGGAACCAATTGAAAATCAAGAAGCACAGGAAGTTGTCCATTCTGATTTAGGAGATGACCCCGTTATTGAAGAAGAAAGAACAGAACCCTCTCTGGCAGATTTGGAAAATTTAGTCGCTCAAAATATTGCACAAATTAAAACTCATACTTTAAAAAGCGGTGAATCTTTATCTAAATTACTTGCCCGAATCAATTTAGACAAACAAAATCAATCAGGAACATTAAAAGCTCTCGATACAATTGTTAATTTAAAAACAATAAAATCAGGAACTCCCGTTATCGTATTTTTAACAGTACAAGATAATTCATTTTTAGGATTATCCATTCCGTTAAAAGAAAACGAATTTGTCGGTGTTTTAAAGACATCGGATACAGAATTCATTCCAATTTCCCAAGAAGGTTCCGTTGAAACAAAACAAGTTCATGTTAAAGGAAAAATTATTCGTACGTTCAGCGGTTCGGCACAAAAAGTCGGTATTCCGCAATTAATTGTAAACCAAATTTTAAACGCATTAGGTGATGAAATTGATTTAAGAAACGGTTTTAAAAAAGATGATGAATTTGAGGTTATTTATTCACAAAAAGTTACATCCGGTGGACTTGAATTAGATATAGATAAACAATGTCTATTTGTCGGGTTAAAAATGGGAAAAGATGAAGTATATCGATATTTATATACAGATAAATCCGGCACGCCCGCTTTTTATAATCCGATGGGACAACGAGATCAAAAAGCAATTATCAAACGCCCATTAAAAGCCATTCCTCGACTATCTTCTCCTTATGGTTGGCGAATTCACCCCGTTTTAATGTATCGAGTTTTTCACAGTGGTGTTGATTTGGCTTCACCGCGCGGAACACCGATTATGGCCGGCGCAGACGGAAAAATTGTTCATTTAGGACGAAAAGGGGCTTATGGTAAATATATTAAAATTCAACATGCCGGTGGTTGGTCCACAGCTTATGGACATATGAATGATTATAAATCAGGATTAAAAACCGGCTCCCATGTAAAACAAGGGGATATTATCGGATATGTGGGAGCTACTGGGCGAGCAACAGGACCCCATTTGCATTATGAAGTATGGAAAAACGGTAAAACAGTTAATCCGTTTAACAAAAATGTTATTTCTGGAAAACAACTAACTGGTTTTGAGTTGGCTCAATTCCAATCGTATGCAGAAAGTATTAATCCAGAATTCCAAAAACACTTGTTTGGAAAATATCCGCCAATTCCAACAACTAAACCTCAAAAAAATCCCTCTAAAAAGAACAAATAAAATACTTCAAACAAAATTACAAGAAATTATAACGAATCTACATCGAGATAATATTCAAAAAATTGTTGTTGCAGCTGTTATTTTAATAAATAATGCACCACTATTGTTGAAAAGAACAAAAAATGA
>JAFZGR010000309.1 GCA_017555325.1 Alphaproteobacteria bacterium
AAAAGAAGTAATAGAAGATTTAATCATTAATAAAAACGTTATTTCTTTTTTGTTTGGTAGTCGTAGTGAATTTGACGACTTGTGTTTACAAATAGTATCAGATTTAAAAAGAAAGGAAAAATCAATGGAAAAAGAACAAAAACAAGCCATTAAAGAATTGGCCGAATTGTTGCATGAAAACAATTTATCTGAAATTGACTATGAATCAAACGGTGTTCATATTCGCATTGTCGGTCCTAAAGTAGCACATAGCGACGTAGCCCCAGTTGTTTCTGCTGGTGTTCCTGCGGTAGCGGTTGCAACGCCATTACCGGTTGTTTCCGAACCCAAACCGGTTGTTAAAGTTGAAAATGATATCGTTTCTCCGATGGTCGGTATTGTTTATTTAACAAAAACACCAAACGATCCACCGTTTGTAAAAGTCGGTGATATGGTTTCTGTTGGGGATACCGTTTGCTTAATTGAAGCAATGAAAACATTTAATCCGATTAAAGCAACAAAAGCCGGTCGGGTATCTGCCGTTTTAGTTGAAACCGGAAGTCCGGTAGAATTTAATCAACCGTTATTTACATTGGAATAAGGTATGTTTGAAAAAGTATTAATTGCCAATCGTGGCGAAATTGCACTGCGTATTCATCGTGCCTGTCGGGAAATGGGTATTAAAACCGTTGCTGTTCATTCAACAGCTGATGCCAATGCAATGCATGTTAAATTAGCTGATGAAGCCATTTGTATCGGTCCGGCTTCTCCAAAAGATTCATATTTAAACAAGGCCTCCATTATTTCGGCAGCCATGATTACCGGTGCAGATGCTATTCACCCGGGGTATGGTTTCTTATCTGAAAACGCCGATTTTGCAGATATGGTAGAAGCACATGGAATGGTTTTTATCGGCCCTAAACCGGAAATGATTCGTATGATGGGTGACAAAGTGACGGCAAAAAAAGCGGCTATTGAATCCGGATTGCCCGTTGTCCCTGGTTCGGATGGCGATGTTAAAACGGTTGAAGAAGCATTGATGTGGGGCGAAAAAATTGGATACCCGGTCATTGTAAAAGCGGCTGCCGGTGGTGGTGGTAAAGGAATGAAAGTGGCCCGCAATGCCACTGAAATGACCGATGCATTTACATTAGCAAAAAATGAAGCCCGCAATTCTTTTGCAAATGATGTTGTCTATATTGAAAAATATTTACAAACACCTCGCCATATTGAAGTACAAATTATTGGGGATAATTACGGCAATGTTGTCCACCTGGGCGAACGTGACTGTTCATTACAACGCAATCATCAAAAAGTGTTGGAAGAAACACCATCACCGGCATTAAATGCCCAAGAACGAAAAGAAATCGGCGAAATTGCCGCCAGAGCAATGAAAAAATTGGGTTATTCCAATGTCGGAACAATTGAATTTTTATACGAAAACGGTCATTTCTATTTCTTGGAAATGAATACCCGTGTACAGGTAGAACATCCAATTACAGAAATGGTAACAGGCGTTGACATTGTACGTGATCAATTGCGGGTATCTGCCGGTGCTCAATTAGGTTACACACAGGATGATATTCAATTTTCCGGTCATGCTATTGAATGTCGCATTAATGCCGAAAATCCGAAAACATTTATTCCTTGCCCCGGAAAAATTGGGTCTTGGCACACACCGGGAGGATTGGAAGTTCGGGTTGATTCAGGCATGTATGCCGGCTATCGGGTTCCGCCAACTTATGACAGCATGGTTGCCAAGTTAATTGTACATGGCAGAACACGCAATGGAGCCTTAATGCGTTTACGACGGGCATTAGAAGAATTTGTCATTGAAGGCATATCCACCACAATTCCGCTCCACCAAAAAATTATTGCCAATCCGGAATTTTTGGACGGTCAATACAATATTCATTGGTTGGAAAAATTTATTGATGAACACAAAGATGAAATCATCGAAGAATAAATATACCATAAAATAAATCAATTCCCGAAAAATTTATTTTTTCGGGAATTATTATAACATTTTATTCGTGTCTATTCTTGTTATTTTTTATACTTATCGTCTTTTTCGTGCCACTTTTTCCCGAGAATCTGAAACAAGTTCAGATTGAGGGGAGATGTAAAGAGTTGTTGTTATTTTAAAAACTTTTAATTTTCATCGTCATCCCATGAACTTTTTATTCCAACTATTACCCCGTTCTTTGATACGGGATCTCGTCACGAAACAGTATATCGTTCATGCCAACATTATACTAGATGCCGGAGTAAATCCGGTATGACGATAGGCATTAAAATGTCTATTTATTTGTCCAACTCTTCACAAGAATCTGAATTGTGTTTTTAACGGGACATAACATTGTTTAATTTTAAGGCTTCTGTAAAATGTGTCCATTTACCGTTGGAAAATCGTTTGCCCCAAACAATCGGTTGTTGTGTTTCTTGTTGAAGTATATCGGTATAACTGTTTTTATCTCCTTGTCGATTAGATAATCTTATTCCAACATATTGATAATATCTATGTGCCATGTGTTCCAATAAAATCCATTCTTTGGGTGAATAATTTTTGTAAACATCAGGATTATAGCCATTATATTTGTATAATAAATCTGAATGTGCAGAAAAAACCGCATTTTTAGGGGACATCTTAAATCCGTTGAGTTTTTTGCCGGTTTCGTAATCCATTATTAAAGACAGTAATTCTGTGTCGTATGCTTGTCTGATTTTTAAAATATCGGTGTCAGATATGCTTTTGATCTGTTCGGAAATTTTTTCTTGTGCGGATTTAAGTTGATAATCTTCATATTTTTGATATCCAAATATCCCGAGTTGATAACATCCTAAAAGAGATGATAAAATGCATAAACCTTTTAATAAGTGACTTTTTATGCAAGAACGTCCCGTTGATTTTTGTGTTTGAAGAGAAGTGGCTTGTTTGTTTAATTGTTTTTTTTTAAGTCTGTTTTCCGTAATTTTGTCAACCATGGTATCTCCGATTTGTTTTGTTTGAGTTTGTTGTCAGTTCCTATAGAAGGACGTAAAATTGTGAGATGATCACAGATAAAAACAGCTCTTGTTAAAATAACAAGAGCTGTTTTTTCTGTAAACAATACATTATTCCATAGATTTTGAACTTGGAACAATAATTGTTGTATTTTCTCCGTTTCCAGTGTTGCCACCTAACGTGTCAGTATTAATCTGAGTTGAATTATTGGCTAATGTAGAACCATCTTTTTCTTCGGTTAATTCATTAACTTTATTTGTCAAATCAGTAACTTGCGTTTGCAATGTTGAGGCTTCTTTTTTTGCTTCGTCGGTTTTCTTTTTCTGTTTTTTAATTAAGAAGAAAGCTCCAACAGCAGCAGCAACAGCAACTGCTGCTGCAACAATCCAATCCCAGTTTCTTTCCCAGAAACCTCGTTGATCAGCTTGGATAATAGCTTCTGGAGGTAGAGTTGTCGTGGATTCAGTATTACCAGCGCCACCATTACCAGCGCCACCAGCACCACCATTGCCAGCACCACCAGCGCCAGCGCCACCAGCACCACCATTGCCAGCGCCACCAGCACCACCGTTTCCAGTGCCACCAGCACCACCATTGCCAGTGCCACTAGCGCCACCATTACCGGAACCACCAGAACTGTTTCCGTTTTCTTGATCTAATCCGTGTAAAGCCCTATATGCATTAAATGCAGATTGAATAGCATTATATTCTTGTTGTTCTTCCGGTGTTAGTTGCTCACCTCTCCTGTGTTTTTCAAGTAATACCTGTCCTCGATTTGCATAATCTTGATAGTCTTGTGCTGACATATCTTGAGGTTTTTTAACTTCATGTAACGGAATAGGTTTATTCGGATCTCTTGGTCCGTTTGCCTGTGTTTCAGGTGTCTCCGATGTTGTTTCCGGAGTTCCTGCTTCCGGGCCAGTTTGTGTTGAAGTTGCAGCACTTGAAGTTCCTGCTTCCGGACCGGCTTGTTCCGGTGCGCCGGCTTCTGTTCCTGTTTGTTCAGGAGTGCCAACCTCTGGACCCGTTTGTGTAGAGGAAGGTCTTTCTCCTGTTTCTTGGGTTGTAGTTTCAGCTGTTGTTTGAGAACGATCTGTTGTGCGTTCTGAGGCGGCTTGTCTTGTTTCTAATTGTGTATAGAAACTTGCATTAAACCCTTCTTGACACAAATTCATGACCTCATTTGCCCACTCATTTGTCATATCGTGCGCAAATGAACATTCAAATGAAATTCCTCGATGTTCTGATAAGTATCTTGCAAAGTTATAATCGCATGCAATTAATTTTTGCAACATTTCTTTTTCTTGCGGATCATCTGTATTTTTTAATGCCCACTCAACCAATTGTTTCCGTTTTTCAGGGGTGAATGTTTTGTTCGTTGCTCTAATATTTAGCTGTTCCATTCGTGTTGCTAAATCAGCTAATGCCTCGGCTTTTCGTTCATCATAAGTATTGTTATCAATCATGGCATAAATACCCATGATACAGGCAACACCAGCAGCAGAAGGTAAAGCTCTTCGAGACATACTTCTTAATACTGATTGCACTTTATTAGCTGCCCTACCAAATTTTCCCGGATTTTGTACTAATTCTCGCGTTACTCTTTCTCTTGCTTGATTAAAGGCCGCAGTTGCTTCGGCACCTTCTTGTAAGGCTTTTGCCAATCCTTCTTCCCCCGCACCTAAAACAGAACGCAATCCACGTGCTGCACGTCGAGACCCGACATCCCGCACGAGTGCACGTGTTTCTTCTAAACGTGCCACTGAAGCACCCAAACGAGAATTGCCAGCTGCTCGAACAGCATCATCTTCAAATGCAACAGCAGCTTGTTCAAAAGCAGAAGCACTTCCTTTTTCTACATTGGCAAATGATGTTAAGGCTCTTTCAACTTCCGGAGTTAAAGTAGCACTTCGCAAATTTAATCTGGATGTTAACTCTGCACTTGTCGGAAGCGGTTTTCCGCTTTTAACGTCGGCAATAATTTGTTTCAAAGTATTCCGTTCTGCTTCACCTAATACATCCATTAACGGTTTAACACTTTCTTCAAAAAGTGTTGGTAATTTGGCGGCAGCTGCTCGCTCTGCATTTGTGTAAGCAGTTAAAGCTGTTGTAAATTCTCTGCTGAGTGTTGTGCTTCTGATGCCTAATTTTCTGGCAATCTCCGGAACAGACGGAATAGGTTTTCCTGCCTTTAACTCTTTTAAATATGCTTCTAAGATTTTGCCTTCATTGGATGCGGCGGCATAATGGCGTTGCAATTCGGTAGCAATGTTCCGTAAGACCTGCTCTTGTTCTGCCGGAAGTGCTCCCCTTAAAATTTTTGCGTTTGTATCCAATACATGTTTCATTGGATTTGTTAAAGTGGTTCGACCGGCAGTATTTAAACGAGCTGTAATATTCTCATTCGAGGGCCATGCAGCTCCAGAACGAATCTCTTGTGCCATGGAACGAATAACTTTTTTGTAATCTTCCGGGGCCCCGGTATATATCATGATTCTTTCAAAAAAATCACCTTGTAATTTATTACCGAACACACTAATAACATCATTAGAAGCAACCCCTAAACGCTCAGCAACCATAGTTCTTATTGCATCAGCAGCCGGTACTTTAAATGTGCCTGCCGTATTTGCGGCTCGGGCTTCTTCCAAAATGGTGTTTAATGCTGCTTTTTCAGCCTCGGTTATGCCAGCAGTGGACATAGCTGCTTGCATGGCTTCTTCAAATCCGGCGAATCCAGCTTGAGCCATTCTGCCATTAATTTGTCCGATTTCGGCTAAGGCTTTTTGGGCGGATTCTCCTAATGCTTCTGCCCCTAAAGCACTGCGTAATGTCGCCTCTGATGGAAACTCATAAATGCGACCATTTGCATGTGCCGCTTCCATTTCTTGTATGTACTTTGCTAATATGGCTTGATTTTCAGAGCTCATGGTTTTTGACAATGCTTCCATATTTGCTTTGAATTGTGTGCATCGGGTATCGTATGCCGCTCTGAATCTTTCATAAGGAGCTTTTAGTCCGGCAGGAACTTCGGATGCTGACATGCTTCCTAAACGTGCAAGTAATTCAGCAGCTGAACCACGACCTATACGAATACCTGCTCCCTCCATTTGTGCAATTAATTCCACCATGGATGCATCCATATTTCCAACAAGAGGACCTGCTTCTTTAATTAAATCATCAGCAATGGTGTTTATTTCTCTTGTAATAGTGCTCCTTAAATTTTTTACTTGCTGTTTTAATGCATTATTTGCAGTATTTTCTGGTTTTGCTAATTCTGTTTCTAACCGTCTTAATTCCAATAACCGTTGATGTTGGGCTTGTAATTTAGGCGTAAACCGAGCACGTATTTCTTCTGGCAATTGTGCAATTGTGTCTGTAATAGCAGTTCGATATGCATTTTGAAAATATGCCTTTGCTTGTAATGATTGTCTTAATTTCCAAAAGGAATATCCTCCCGCTATCGCTGAAAATGACCCTAAACCGGCTAAACTTTCCCAATCGGCGCCAACTTCCAAATCTTCGCCAGCTTTCCAAACATTTGCCAATTGATCTTGTGCCAATCCCTCGGTTTTACCAGCCATTTCAAGTATTCCTAAACGTCTGTTTTGTGTTGTTGCTTCTGTCATAGTGTCCTCCTTAAAAATTATTTACTTAAAGCATCTGTTTGTGTTAAATTTAAATCCGTTAATTCGATGTCGGGAATTTTAAACGCTTCTAATTGCCTACGTACATCTCTTGCCTGAATGTTGATATCCGGTGTTGTTAATTCTTCTGTTGTTGTAGACAAATAATCATTGGAATGGATCTCTAAAAAGCTTAATAATTCATCTTCATATCCTTCTAAAATTGTTTCTTCCGCCATTTCAGTATAAGATTGAATTAACTCTTTGGAGGGTTGTTCAATCGGACGTCCATTTCTGTTCCAATTGTGTACAATTTCGGCACGCATAGCTGCTTCAAATTCAGCTGATTGACAAGCATTCATTGAGTTTTCAAGTGCATATAAAGCTGTTGCTTCAGCTGTGTTATATTGTTTAAATAACTCTTGTCGGTCGTAATATCCCTGATTTTCCAGAATTTCAGCCCCTTGTTTTGCAACGGAAAAATAACGCCCTGTTTTAACACAGGTAAACATAATTTCCCGTTCAACTAAATCTTGTTCTTCTGCAATTAAATCTAAATTATTTGGATTTTCTCTACGAGCCATTTCATTTGTTAATTTTGCTTCTTGATGTTCTAAATACAGTCGGTCTAATTCTTCGGAAGATAAACTTGCTAATCGTCTTGCACCATAAACTAAACGGAGTACAGGTTGATCCATCATATCGCCGTTATTCATCATATGAACAAGTGCATTATCAAAATCTTCTGCCGGAATGGCATTAATTTGTTCTACGGCATAAGCTTCACGTTGTTTGTATGCCGCATGATATGTTGCAATATCTTGGCGAATAGAGGCATTAAGTACATTGGATAATGCGCTGTTGAACCACGTATCATCCATTGTGGCTGCCATATCATGTTGCCATTTCGCTCCGGGTTCCCACAATCTGGAACCGACATCAACCCCAACAGCACCCATTGTTGCGGCAAATCCGGCAACACCTCCCAGTTTTAATCCAACGCCTAAAAACGGTCCTCCCACAAATGAACCAATACCACAAATAACCACAAATTTACCGGTTTCCCAAATACCTTCACTGATATCATGTCTTGAAACAAGTCGTCGTGTCAATCCGATTAATGTATCATGTTTTATGCTATCCATTTGTGTGTTTTCTTCCAATCGGACATTAACCTGATACTGCATATCGGAATCAATATTCGGATGGCGTGCAATCACAGCTTGTATTTCAGCCGGATTTTCTTGCTGTTTTTGATTGTAAAAATCAATTGTTCTCCGTAAATAATCATACATATGTTCAGCTTCATGCAATTTCTGTAATGCCGGAATGATTTTTCCACGCAAAGTTGTTGCATCTAATCCCTGATTGAATAATACATTTGTTCTGGTCGCATCCAAAGGTTTATAATCTCCGGCATGTTCGGCATACCGACATAATGCATCAAAATCATTCATCCGCCAAGCGTTATATTTTCGATAATCTTGATCTTCTAATGCTTGTGCCATATTATATCTACGTAAAGCCTGCCATTCAGGAGATGAACGTAAAGCATTCATCGCATCTCGATAAGCCTGTGTTTTTCCTTGAAGGGCAGAAAACGGTTTATAAATATATGTAAAAGCAGCATCTAAATGTTCGTTTTCACGCGTGGAATCCAAGAAATTACCATCTTCCCAAAAGTGGTTGTTTCGCAACAAAGGGGCATATTGCCTAATGCCTGAACGTAGCGTTGCAATGTATTGTTCCGTTTCAAACTGACCTTGCGGTAAACCAGTCCGTTGTGTTAATCCAAACGCCAAACTTTGTGACATGTTATAGCGAGCACGCAACATCGGTTCCATTCGTTCCGTAACAAAATTAACATGTCTTTGATTGTTTTTATTGTTAAAATCATTTGGACGAATAATGACATGTCGATAATCTGAAAATACTCCTTTTTGAA
>JAFZGR010000310.1 GCA_017555325.1 Alphaproteobacteria bacterium
GTGTTATTTTAAGTGGATAAATGATTTTGTGAGGTTAAAAATGAAAAATATACAAGATTTGAAACAAAATATTAATCAAACCATTCAAGCACAACCAATTAAACGAAAATTAATTGCCATTGGTATTATTTTATTTTTATTGTTTATTCTGATGATGAGTGGATTTTCTCAATATCAGGATGTGAGCCAAACCGCCAATCATAACATTACTGAGGCAGATGAGGCGGCATTGTAATGATTGATACGCTTTTTTCAGGCACAACGGCAAAACCGCTTGCCGACAGATTACGACCGCAGAATATAACGGATGTTGTCGGACAAAATCACTTATTGTCAGACAAAGCCCCGTTAATGCGTATGATAAAGGCGCAAAAATTAACCTCGTTTATTTTATGGGGACCGCCGGGGTGTGGCAAAACAACCATCGCTCGTATTTTGGCACAAGAAACAAATATGCATTTTGAGGCTTTGTCTGCCGTTTTTTCGGGTGTTTCCGATTTAAGAAAAGTCTTTGAGGCAGCTCAAAACAGACGTCGAATGG
Organism: Alphaproteobacteria bacterium; assembly: GCA_017555325.1. Taxonomy (GTDB): domain Bacteria; phylum Pseudomonadota; class Alphaproteobacteria; order CAAHEQ01; family UBA3637; genus RGIG4140. The sequence goes on from JAFZGR010000310.1 coordinate 542, forward strand.
GGCAGGCAACTTTATTGTTTGTGGATGAAATTCATCGCTTTAACCGTTCACAACAAGATGCGTTTTTGCCTGTTGTGGAAGACGGAACGGTTGTGTTGGTCGGCGCAACAACGGAAAATCCCTCTTTTGAATTAAACAGTGCTTTGCTTTCTCGTTGTAAAGTGTTTGTTTTAAACCGATTGGATGATGAGGCATTAGATCGCTTAACCGAACGGGCAGAATTGGTGTGTAATCGATTGTTGCCATTAGATGAAGTTGGTAAAACATATATTAAAAATTTGGCAGATGGTGACGGACGGTATTTTTTAAATTTACTTGAAACCGTTATGACATATGCCGAACCGAATGAAATATTAGATAAAGATGGTTTAGAGCTATTATTACAAAAGCGGTTGCCGAATTATGATAAATCATCGGACGGACATTATAATTTAATTTCGGCATTGCATAAATCTTTACGGGGTTCGGATGTGGATGCGGCTTTGTATTGGTGTGCTAGAATGGTCACTGCCGGAGAAGATATGAAATATATTTTACGCCGATTAACCCGTTTTGCCGCAGAAGATGTCGGAATGGCTGATCCATTGGCATTGGTTCAGGCACACAGTGCGTGGGATGCTTATGAACGACTTGGGTCGCCGGAGGGTGATTTGGCTGTTGCACAATTGGTTGTTTATTTGGCAACGGCCCCTAAATCAATCGGGGTTTATCGGGCATGGAATAAAGTGCGCCAACGGGCTGTTGAAACAGGCACATTAATGCCCCCGAAACATATTTTAAATGCCCCGACAAAATTAATGGCCGATTTGGGATATAAAAAGGATTATCAGTATGATCCGGATACAAAAGATGGTTTTTCAGGTCAAAATTATTTTCCGGAAGAAATGAAAAGAGAAACTTTTTACACCCCCGTAGAACGTGGTTTTGAACGGGAAATTAAAAAAAGAATTGATTATTGGAATGATTTAAGGCAAAAGAAACAAAATCAACAAAAAAAATAATTGCAAATTCTGATAAAAAGGAATATACAACAAATAAAGGGGAAAAAATATGTCAGCCGTACAGTTGGTAAAAGTTGCACAAAAAGATAGTGATATCCGTCTGGATAGATGGTTTGCACGTCATTATCCGGATTTAAAAAACGGACAATTGCAACGGTTGATTCGGGGTAAAAACATTCGGGTAAACGGAGCCAAAACAACGGCTGATTATCGATTAAAAACAGATGATGAAATTCGTATTCCGCCCTTGTCCGTTAATGAAAAGAAAGATTTACCACGTGATCTATCCAAAGCTGATATTGAATTTATGCAGTCGTTGGTTATTTATAAAGACGAATCCGTTATTGTATTAAACAAACCTTCGGGTATAGCTGTGCAAGGCGGGTCAAAAACAGAACGACACATTGACGGAATGTTAGATGCATTACGTTTCGGTCTAGATGAAAAACCACACTTGGTCCATCGATTGGATAAAGATACATCCGGTGTTTTGGTGTTGGGACGGACGGCAAATGCGGCTGCTAAATTGGCAGAAGCTTTTAAAACCCGTAAAGCACAAAAAATTTATTGGGCAGTTGTTGTCGGAAAGCCGAAATTGTTATCGGGCAAAATCGATGCGCCGTTATCAAAGTTGAGTAATGTAAAAGGCGGAGAACAAATGAAGGTGGATTATGATAACGGGCAACGGGCACAATCGTTATATCGTGTGTTGGATTCACTTAGTCGTAAAGCCAGTTGGTTGGAATTAGCTCCATTAACAGGGCGGACACATCAGTTGCGTGTACATTGCATGGTATTGAATACGCCGATTGTCGGTGATGTAAAGTACGGTGATGAACGGGCAGTTTCTTTGGGACTGAAAAGCGAACGCAAAATGCATTTGCATGCCCGTGGTATTCGGATGCCCCATCCGATAAAAGGGGAATTGTGTGTGTTAGCAGATATGCCGATACACATGAAAGAAACATTTGAATTTTTAGGTTTTAATGAAACTCAATCAGTCAATCCGTTTGACTATTTTAAAAAGGATGAACGTGCATGAAATTACTATTTAAACTGTTTGCTTTAATTTTTGTATTGGCACTTATCGGCGTGGGTATTTTTATATGGATGTTTGATATTAACAGTTATCGAGCAGACATTGAAGCAAAATTAAGTGCGGCACTGAACCGTCCGGTTACTATTCAACGGATTGAAATGAAAATTTCTATGATTCCAACCGTTAAAATAACGGATATTGTTATCGGTAATCCGACCGGATTTTCCGACAAAACCCCCTTTGTAAAAGTTGGTTCTGCCGAAGGAAGATTGGCGTTAGGTCCTTTAATTATAGATAAAAAAGTGCAGATTGTCAGTATTTCTTTGCAAAAGGCAGAAGTTAATGTGGTCAATACTCCTAAACAAAACAACTTAACATTCGGAACGGAAAGTAACGGCAAAAAAAGTACGGACACAGCAATGGGAAGCAGTGCGAATGTGTTAGCATCTAATCCGTATTTAAGCAATATGCGTGTTGATTCCATTGATATGAAAGAAGTGCTCATTTCATATCAGGATAAGGAAAAAACACATAAATTAACACTCAATAATTTATCATTAAAAGCCTTGCGTATGTTAACGTTGGATATGAATTATGATTCTAAACCGATACAATTGAGTATTAATGCAGATTGGTTATCTTTAATTAAAGGAACAAACAATATTATTTTTAATGGGGAATTAAAAATTTTTGATATTTCATCAAAAATATTTGGAAGTATTGGTAATATTCAACAATTAAAAGACATTGTTATCAGTATTGATGCACAAATGCCTCAATTACAAGAAACATTAAAACAATTAGGTGTAAATACCAATGTTCCGGCTTCCACCGCAAAAGTTTCCGGTTTTATCAAGGGTGATACGGAAAATGTTAATTTAGATAATGTTAAAATTGTTTTGGATGACGTTGTTGAATTAAAAGTAAAAGGCGGATTACAAAACATTCAAACAAACATATCGGGAAATGCCTTGGGAACACTTACATTACCGAAATCGGCTTTAACGGAAAAATTGGGTCTTCAACCGATGAATGTGAGTTTTTCTGCAACATTAAAAGATTCTGTTTTGGCTGTTGAAAAATTAACTTTAACGGCTAATCGTTCAGATATTGATGCAATCTTTTCTTTAAAGAAAAACAAAGAAAATATAGCTATTAACGGGCGTGTTGTTTCAAATTATTTAGATAAAAACGATTTTCTGACACCTGCTGACACAACAGCTCAAAAGCCTGCAACTAATACAAATGCGGTTGCACAACAGGGGACAACTGTTTCAAATCAACAACCGAAATCAGACATTTTGTCTCTTTTAACCGGTCAAATTGATTGGCAATTGGCAAACGTTAAATTAATACCGGATGCAGATGAATATTATGGCATTACTGGGCGTACAGCATTTAATAACGGTGTTATTACGGCAAATCCACTTCAAATCAGAACAATCGCCGGTACGTTAAATACAGCGGTTCAAGTTAAAAATGCATTATCTGTACCACAAATTCAGGTAACAGCTTCTGCTGAAAATTTAAATTTGGATAACTTGAAATTTTTAACGGAATACGTATCGGGTTCAACGGCTAATTTAATGGCTAATTTGGCATTTGTCGGAACAGATACCGCTCAAATTTTATCAACATTAACGGGAACAGCCGAAGTCGAGGTAACGCAGGGTAAAATTGTGAACAAATGGTTTAATGCCTTACCGGAAACAGTTGGATTATTCCAAAAAACAAAATCATTCTCTTATTCACAAACAGATGCAGAAAGCACCTTAAATTGCGGTGTGATTAATGTTAAAGCCAATAACGGTATTTTAACGATGAAGGATAGTGTTGCCGTTGAAACATCAACATTGAACTTATTGTTAAGCGGTACAGTTGATTTACCTCAACAATCAATGAGTGTATCCTTAATTCCCGAATTGCCGAATTCTTCATATAATAATGCATTACAAATGACACAAATTATTAAATTAACCGGTTCATTTACAGCACCGAAAGTATCTTTGGATGCACGAGAAGTTGTTCAAAATACGGTTGCACAAGCAACAGACAAAGCCATTAATAAATTAATTGATAAAGCTAATGAAAAAGGTGTTGGCGATTTATTAACGGCGGTTGGTGTAACAAATGAAAATACGCAAGTGACACAGCCGACATATACATCAATGTGTGAACGGGCCTTAGGACGTAAATTAAAAGGACGTGTTTATGTTGAACCGATTCGTCAACAAACGCCGAAAGTCGAAGAAACTGTTCAGCCGGCACAACCGAAAAAATTAACACCCCAAGATGAATTGAAAAATCAATTGATTAAATCAATCAGTATTTTGGCACAATAAAAAAGATAATGTCGGTAGAAACAGCTCATTTTTATGTGTTCGGACGTGTTCAGGGAGTCGGCTATCGGGCTTGGACCGTTCGAACCGCTTTGCGTTTAGGTATTTCGGGGTGGGTACGCAACAGACACAACGGTTGTGTGGAAATTTATGCACAAGGAGAAACGGATATTTTATCTCTTTTTCGGGAATCCTGTTTACAAGGTCCGTTATGGAGTCGGGTTAGCCGATTGGAGGCCGTATCTGTTCCGGATGGTGTTATTTTACCAATTCGGGAAAATACATTTTATCAAGCCCCAACTGTTTAAGTTGATGCATTATATGTATGCGGTATACTTTAAAGCTTAATTTAAAGGTAATCGTACACCTATTAAGTTAAATGACGTTTTGAACATTTTTATATCACTGTTTTTTTTTGTACAGGTACAGTTTAAGTGAAGATGGTTATAACTAAAAAAAAAGACAACCCCATTAATTAAAGAAACAACTGTTTCAGTTGATTATAATAATAGTATAATTGTTCTTCTGTTATAAACTCATTATCTTGATGTGCCTGTTCAATATTCCCCGGACCACAAACGACCGTTGGAATGCCCAGTAAAGAAAAATATCCAGCTTCAGTGCCGAAAGAAACTTTTTTATATGGTCCAAAAGCAAAAACAGATAACAGTTTTTGAACAAAAAGATTGTTTTGTGTTGTTTCCAGTGCAGGTATATGGAGATGATTGTCAAAATGAACGGAAAGCCCTTTTATTTGATTAGCATAAGTGTAAATATCTTTTTCCAATTCTGCCAAAAATGTTTGTTCAGCCTGTTCGGATATAAAACGGCATGAATATGTTAAAGAGGCTTCTGCCGGAATAACATTGACAGCGGTTCCGGCATTAAAAATAAGAATATCGGCAACTGAATGAGGAATTTCAAAATCATTATCCGTTTGTTGTGACAATCTGCTTGCTAAGAAATAAAAATTTTTATAAATTTCTACGGCATGAAATAATGCATTAACGGCTAAATCAGGATGAGATGAATGTGCCGGTTTTCCGGTTAGGGTAATTGTACCCGCAGTAGCTGTTTTATGGCCTAAAACAAGGCAAGAATTTGTCGGTTCAGCCACAATACAACCTGCGACATTATGTAAAAAAGAACGAACATAAGAATCGTTTAAAACTTCCTGAATACCTGTTCCGGTTGTTTCTTCATTATGTGTTAAAATAATGATAAAGTTTTTTTGTTGTTGAATAAGTGTTGGGACAAGGCTTAATATAACGGCAATACCACCTTTCATATCGCTTGCACCACGTCCAAATAATTTATCTTGCTTTTTTGTTAAAGCAAAAGGGTTTGTTTGCCAGTTTTTTTGGTTTACAGGAACAACATCTAAATGCCCACAAAAAATTACACTCTTATCTGTTGTGTTCCTGATAAATGAAGCCACAAGTGAGGCTCGTGTTTTTGATGGGTTGTAAATCAGACGAACATTTAATCCATAATTTTTTAAATAACGTTTAACCCAAAAAACCGCCTCTAATGTATCATTTGAAGTTGTTGTATCAAATGATATTAATTGTGATAAAATATCAATAATAGGATTGTTGTTTTCACTCAAAGATATCAACGGGATAGAGCCAAATGTTTCTTTTATCAAAATTAATCTCCTTTTGGCAAAGGATAACAAAAATTTTAATATATTACAAGTTTATTTTTTTATGGTAATAATTGTCTGTACAAAAAGGTACGATAAATTACAACAATTTTTTTTACTTTTTTTCATTTTTTTGATTTCAAATAAACTATTCAATTAAAACAATAATCTTTTATTTTGCAAAAAATCCGATTTTCCCGATTTGAAGCGGGAAAAAAAGGTACCTTTTTATATACTCATTTCATAAGAATAATTTTATAAAGGGAGAAAAATATGCAAACA
>JAFZGR010000311.1 GCA_017555325.1 Alphaproteobacteria bacterium
GGTCGCCTCTACGCTTTCGGTTGATGATACATGGGCGTTTTTGGAAAAATCTGATAAAGAATGGACGGATAAAGAGGGCTTTGTTTACGCTGTTTATCATCAAGAAAAATTTATCGGTCTTATTAGTGTGTTAAATGTGGCATGGAAACATGATCGTGCCGAAATCGGCTATTGGTTAGATACCGATTATACCGGACGGGGATTTGTCAGTCAGGCAGTTTCTTTAATCGAAAAAGAGTTGTTTGGAAAAGGGTTTAACAGATTGGTAATTCATACGGATGTAATGAATGAAAAATCGGCAAATGTTGCCCGTAAAAAAGGATATACGCATGAAGGTATATTACGTCAGGAAATTTTTTCCATAGCACATCAGCGATATCGAGATATGAATGTTTTTTCAAAATTACGAGCCGATTATCAGAAAGACACATAAGCTCGCTTTTTGCTTGACAAAATAGCAATATTTTGCTATATAATGTGCATTATAATCAGAAAACAGGTTTTTGTGATTAAAAAAACAAATTAAAAAACTGTCTTTTTTGTAAAGACAGTATTTTTATGTACTTTATAAAGAAAGGATTGAAATGACAGAAAATATCAAAATTGAAGGTGAAATGGGTATAGCGGAAGAATCTAAAACAGAAATGGATACATTATTAGATTTGGCAGAAAAAACAGATTATCAGGTTCAGCCATTAACAGATGTTCAATTAAATGAAGGAATGCGTGAACCGATTGGTATAACGGAAATTAAAATACTTTTGGGTAAAATGGATGCATTGAGTCGATTAGTGTATCCGGATGCTGAACCAATGTCTTTTCAATTAGGGGTAACAAGAGTATTCAGTTCTCAATATTTTGATGATTTAGAAGCTGAAAAAGCACAAAAGGAAGCTGAAAATGAATTGTATGGTAACTGGTTTGCTGATGAAACACCAAAAAGCGAACCGATTGTCGCTGAACAAACGGCTTTAGAAGAATTGGTTAACAATGCTTTTTATCATCAAAAATCCGATTTTTATAAAAACAATCAAAAATGGGCTGATTTCTGTGCCGGAAAAGATTGTGGTTTTCTTCCACCGGTAGTGGCTGTTTCCTTTACATCCCGTACAGGCGAAGTTTTAAAATTGCAGGCTTATCGGGAAGGACAGCATACAAAAGCTTAAATAAAGGAAGTTTTTTATACGGTTTTTCTATAAAATTATATAATTTTAATCAAATGTTGAAAAGCAGGAGTTATCCTGCTTTTTTTTGATTTAAAAATAATCTTTTTTCTTGACTTTTGAAAAATATTGACAGATAATAATTCATATTGTTTCAGATTGTTTAACTATAAGGGGATATTGATGAAGTTATTTGAGAAAATCAGTGCTTTGGGGTTAAAATTATTTCCGCAACAAAACCAAGCAGAATATTTAACAAATCACATTGTTAATGATAATTTGAAGGCGATTGAATTATTTTTAGATGCCGGAGCCAATCCAAACAGTCCCGTTAATGCTGAGGGGGATACGCCGATATCGGTAGCCTTGACAAAAGGAGATGCATATATTTTACGCTTATTGATGAAATATGGCGGAAAATTACCGGATGTTAATGATGAAATGTTGGAAACATCGTGGTTAGGTGTTGGATTAAATCGGAACAATTTAGGGAAATTTGTTGAATGGGTTAAAGTTTTATCGGATTTAGGATTTTTTAAACGCCAATCTCCCGAAGTTGTTTTAAGAATGATGAAATATTGTACAGAACGAATTTTAAATGATGGTAATCAAGCTGTTTTATATGCGTATCAAAATGTTCAAAAAGCCTTTAAATGGATGATTCAGGATATATCCTTTCAAAATACGGATAAAAAAGCGAAGCAAATAAACCGTTATTTTGTGGATTTTGTTTTAAAAAATCATATGAGCTATTTAATTGACGAGATGGTTCAACGTGGTTTGGATATGAATATAAAAGATTCTTCCGGTATGCCGTTAATTATGGGGTTGTTGCAACCGGAATATGATGCGTGTGATGAAGATATTCAACATAAAGCGCTTAAAAAGCTTTTGAAATATCCGCAAATTGATTTAAATGCACAGGATAAATTCGGAAACACGTTGTTGCATTTTTTAGCAGCACAAGATGAAGATGGCATCTTAAAGGCGGTGTTAGAGCAGGGCGCTAATCCGAATATTCAAAATACCGAAGGACATATTCCATTGGTTTCGGCTGCTCGTTGGGGTTCCCGAGCTTGTGTTGAACAGTTGTTAAATGTAGATCCGGATTTAAAACAAGTTAATGAGGCATTAATGAGAGCTGTTCATGGCTCACATTTTGAAATTGTTGAATTGTTGGTTGAAAAGGGTAATGCAGATGTCAATTACGGAGATGTGACACGGTTAGGGTTTGCTTTATCAAATGATAATGAGGAGTGTAAAAAAGATTATTGTGAAACACCTTTAATGAATGCACATACTTCACAAATAGCTGAATATTTAATTCAAAAGGGGGCTAATGTAAATGCGCAGGATTTGCAAGGATATACACCATTAATGCATATCATTGATGATTGTGAAGGAATGCGTATGTCTGATGTGGTTGATATTGTTGATTTACTTGTTAAAAAAGGGGCGAATATTAATGCCCAAGTCGGCGGAGAAACCCCTTTAATCGCCGTGTCAAAAAAATGTGATAGAATTGAAAATGGAGTGATTTTTAACATGTTGGTACGGCAATCCAATATTGATTTGAATGCTCAAGATAAAAGGGGAAAAACAGCATTAATGTATTGTGTGGAAACAGACAATGAAAAGGGTGTTCATGCGTTGTGTCAGGCCGGAGCACGAATGGATATTCGGGACAATACGGGTAAAACGGCCCTTCAATTGGCAGCAGAAAATACGGATGATTCAAAAGTATATGATGTGTTATATCGCTATATGAAAGCATATTGTATGTCTAAACAAGTGGAAAAAGCCACCCGAAAAAACGAACCTGTATGTGTTGTAAACGGAGCAGAAAAAGGAGTTTCTCCTCAAAAACAACTTCATACAATGGTGTAAAAGTTTAAAAACAGACAAAAACGGCATGCTAAATAACGGCATGCCGTTTTTTTTGGATGTGTGTGGAGGTGTTCCTGTCACAATTAGAATATGGAAAATGACACTTTATGCCGTTTTTTTTGATGGTCTCGTTCCTCAAGCCGGTAGATGAAGAGGGACTTAAAAATCGGATTAAATCCGGATTGAAGATAAGCATAAAGATTTATCTCCACGAGAATCTGAAACAAGTTCAGATTGACGGTGGAGGTAAAGGTTTTCGTTTGACTGTGGGGGTAAATGTTTTCGTTATTTTGTCCGAAATCTCGTTGCGAAAGGACTTATTATTTGCGCCAATTAGCTTTTTGTCACACTGAATTTATTTCAGTGTCTCGTCATGATAGTTGCACATTGTTTGTGGCGATTCTTTCCGAGAATCTGAAACAAGTTCAGATTGACTGTGGGGGTAAGGGTTTTCGTTTGACTGTGAGGGTAAATGTGTTCGTCATTTTTGTCCGAAATCTCGTTGCGAAAGGACTTATTGTTTGCGCCAATTCTACTCTCTTTTTAGCTTTTTGTCACACTGAATTTATTTCAGTGTCTCGTCATGATAGTTGCACATTGTTTATAGCGATTCCTTCCGAGGATCTGAAGCGAGTTCAGATTGACGGTGGGGGTAAGGGTTTTCGTTTGACTGTGGGGGTAAATGTTTTCGTCATTTTTGTCCGAAATCTCGTTGCGAAAGGGTATGTTGTTTGTGCCAATTCTACCCTCTTTTTGGCTTTTTGTCACACTGAATTTATTTCAGTGTCTCGTCATGATAGTTGCACATTGTTTGTGCCGGTTCTTTCCGAGGATCTGAAGCGAGTTCAGATTGACGGTAGGTGTAAATGTTTTCATTTGACTATGGGGTAAATGTGTTCGTTATTTTGTCTGAAATCTCGTTGCGAAAGGACTTGTTGTTTGCGCCAA
>JAFZGR010000312.1 GCA_017555325.1 Alphaproteobacteria bacterium
AACAGCACACTAACAAAATTCGAATCCACAAAAGGAAAAAACTTTATTGTACTCGGTGCATTTGATTGTTCACAATGCCCACAATTAAAATCACTTAAAAATTTACCGGCATTTATCGGTGGAAATTTAAATATTTCAGGAACAAAAGTGTCAACACTTAAAGGAGCAATCAAACCGAATCGGTTTAAAGGAAATTTCATTTGTGATAATACGCCTCTTGCAAAGCGAACCGGAAAATCATTTTATACTACTCGTGAATATTATTTATTATGGCAAAAAGACAACATCCCAACAAAACATCGCATACATCAACATATGCAACTAAACAAATCAATTTATTGCAAGGAGATTCAATGAAAGAATACACATACGATATTTTAATTGAAAACAATTTTTCAATGTTTCCAGAATTATGTTCACATCCTATGGTAGTTGATTCTGTATACAACCGACACAATGACTATTACATAGATAAAAAAGAAAAAAAGAAACACTTATTCAATATGTGTATTGTATTGAATGATTGTGATTTTTCCAATCAACCAATTTTAAAAAACAATTTAACATCTCCAGCAATTGTATTTGGCACATATATTATTGAAGGCACAAACATTTCAGACTTAAAAGATGCCCCTCGCTTTGCTTTTAAAGGAGCCAACATCAAAGGGACCCCATTAGCTCAACAATTAGGAACAGATTTTTTAACACCGCAAGAGTACAATAAATTATGGCAACAACATAATGGATCCATTGAAGAATTATCTGATTTAGTAACTTTACCGGAAAAAATGCCATTTACGGATAAAAGCAATCGTTATGACGCCAAAACCGTTTACATCTTTAACAATGTTACTTTACCAGAATCAACAAACAATCTTTTACCTAATTGTCAAAACATTGTAGCATTAGGAAATTGTGATTATTCTAACTGCCCCAAACTATCATCATTACACAACGGTGTAGCATACATAGGGGGCGATTTAAACATTTCAAACACTCGTATTTTTTCTTTATATGAAGCGATTCCTCCCCGTTGTTTAAAAGGGAATCTGATTTGTACGGGAACCAAATTAGCTCAAAAGTTAGGAAAAGATGTTTTAACACCAGATGAATACAAAAAAGCTTGGGAAGAAATGAATCAACCGATAAAACATCGTTGTTTAAACACTCTTTCTCCCATTTACAACAAACAGAGAAACGGGCGTAGCGGATAAAAATTCCTTTTATATAAAAAAAAAGAAACAAAGACGAAAAAAAAACTTGCAATTTATTTTAAATTCTGCTATAAAGGCAATTAATCGAGTCGGGGTGTAGCTCAGCCTGGTAGAGTACTTGGTTTGGGACCAAGGTGTCGCATGTTCGAATCATGTCACCCCGACCACTATCAAAAAAGACGGTTTTTACCGTCTTTTTTTATGTGACAGGGGCATGATTTGAACATGCGAGGGAGCATGTTCGGAACGAAAAAAAAGGTGGACGAGAGTACACCGGTTTTGTGAAACAAAATTTTTTGAGTTAATGTCCTGTAAGGACAGCCCCCTGTGGGTGAGCGTAGCGAATAATCATGTCACCCCGACCACTATCAAAAAAGACGGTTTTACCGTCTTTTTTTTATGTGTCAACAGCATGATTTGAATATGCGAGGAAGCATGTTCGGAACAAAAAAAGGCAAACGGAAGTATGCAAATTTTATGAAACAAAATTTTTTGAGTTAATATCCTGAAAGGACGGCCCTTTGTGGGTGAATGTAGCGAATAATCATGCCACTCCTAATTACTTCATCAAAAAAAACAAAAATCATTCTGTTTTATAAATTTTTTTTACACATATATCAAAAAAAGTTGCTATTTCTTTTCTTTATCGTTAAAATGATTAAACGAGGATTAACATGTCAGAATTAGCGTTACAAAAATGATTCAATACTTGCAATTTGATACTGATTTACACACTAAATATCATAATAATTCCCAAAAATAAGGATCCTTTCAGAATCGTGGATGGAAAAAAATTCTTATTGTCCTTATTGTGGTAAAAATCTTTATCATTACCCAAACAACAAACCGGTAGCTGATTTTTACTGTAATTCTTGTAATGAAGATTTTGAACTAAAAAGCAAACACAATAAACTCGGGTTAAAAATCGTTTATGGAGCTTACAATACAAT
>JAFZGR010000313.1 GCA_017555325.1 Alphaproteobacteria bacterium
ACAAAATTTTCTTTTTATGTATGATACGATATGTAGATTCAATGGGTTAAATGTATGAATTTAATTTTATTTAAGTATATTTTAAAAAATTACGTATTGGTATTTTTTGCAACATTATTTGCATTAACGGCTATTGTGTTGTTGTTTGATATTATCGAATTGTTGCGTTCTGCAGCTAAAAGAGAAAATGTTGCCTTTATCAATGTACTTGTTTTGGGATTGTTGAAATCTCCGCAAATGATACATATTATTTTGCCGTTTGTCACATTGATTTCTGCCGTTATTTTCTTTTTAAAATACAGTTCGTCTTCTGAATTGATTGTTATGCGGGCAGTTGGTATGTCTGTGTGGAATTTTATTACGCCGATTGTTGCATTTGTTTTTGTGTTAGGCGTGTTTGATATTACAATATTTAATCCGTTTGCCGCTTTAACGGCTAAACAGTTTGAACGATTGGAAGAACGAGTGGGTATGACAAATTCTAATCCATTTTCTTGGTCAGAAAAAGGGTTTTGGTTGAGAGAAGCGGATGAGAATCAAATTGTTGTGTTGCGAGCTGGACGGGTTCGGCAACAAGATAATGATGTTGTGTTGGATAGGGTTTCTTTGTTTGAATTGAATCCAAATGGCTTGTTGAAACGTCAGGTAGAGAGTGATGTTGCTTTTTTGGTTAAAGGAAATTTAACAATGCCAAAAGCATTTGTTATTAATCCGATAACGGAAGAATCTCAAACAAAACAAGTAGAGAGCATTAAAACAAGTTTTAGTTTAGAGCGTATTTTAGAACGGTTTGATGAACCGAGAACAATGTCTTTTTGGCGTTTTCCTAATTTTATTCAGTTTCTTAAAGAATCTGGTTTTGCAACCGCAGAACATACAATGTATTTTAATGAATTGATTGCTTATCCGATTACATTGGTTGCTATGTTGTTAATTGCTGCTGTTTTTACTTTACCGCCGACAACGCGTCAGGGAAAAATACTTATTCGGATTGTATTGGCTATTTTAAGTGGGTTTATTTTATATTTCTTGGGTCGGGTAACAAATGTTTTGGGTCTTTCTCAAAGTTTGCCATATGTGCTAGCTGCTTGGGGGCCGTCTTTAATTATCATTCCATTATGTCTTTCAGCTCTTTTGCACACGGAAGACGGTTAGTTTTTTTTATATCATTTTTTTATTGAAAAAATGTGAATTTTAGATTATACTAAAAATTAGACAAGTTTTTGGTAGGATGTTTTTTTGGAGGTATGAATGACTGAAAATGCAAATATTAAAAAGCAAGATGAAGAAATGGCAAAATCGGCAGCCGCACAAAATGAAGCAAAAGAAACGACTTCGTCTGAAAAGAATGGTGGTTGGCTTGCCAATTCAATGCTTGGACGTTGGTTTGGGTTTGATGACAAATCAACTGAATTAAGGGAAGTAGCCAATAAATGTTTAGAACCGGAAGGAGGCAGAGGTTTTTGGGGCTCAATCGGTCATTGGTTTTGCAATACGACAATTGGACGTTGGTTTGGCTGGGATGATGTTTCTGTGGCAAAAGAGAAAAACTTGATGAATCCAGATGGTTCTTTAACAATGGAAGGATTGCAACGGTCTGTTCTTTATGATGTGCGTCAAAATAAAAACGGACAAGAAGTTGGTAATAGTCAAGAGAATACAACTGTAATGTCGACTCCTAAAAAGAATGTTTCGAGTACAAGAGGTAATTCTTCACGTAGAAAACGGGTAAGCGGACAAAAATCTGTTAAACAGACAAATGGGAATGATGTTTCGGAAAAAAGCAGTGAATCGGAAAAACCTTTAACATTGGGTGGAACACCAGTAATTTCTACATCGGTACTGACGGCAGATGAACAGCCGATAAGCGAAACATTTGGTAGTGAATATGGGGATGCAATAACTTTGTCTAATGTGCCGGTACAATCAGTAAATGATGATGCTCCTTTAACATTGGGAGGTGGTAGTAGTTTGTTGGATGCGTTAGCTGCATCAGGAAGAAAACGGACCGATGATTTAAGTTGTAATAATGGTTTAGGGAATGAAAGGTAATTTTTGAATCCCAAAAAATGTCGGAGAAATCTCCGGCATTTTTTATGATATTAAATGTAACATAATCCGTGTGAAAGATGTAGATGAGGCGTTCCAACTATAAGTTTTGTGATGTTTTTAGATTGACAAATGAAGTTAAAGGGAGATCCCTTTTTTATTAGTTGGTGGAAATTTATACAAACCGCAGTCGGATACATTGCCCCCTCTTTTATTGTAAATCAGAGGATGTTAAGTGTGCGTGTAAGTTTGGGGTTTTTAACTTTGAAGATTTGCTTCTGTTATTTGTTTTACAAAAAGTTTCAAAACTTATTTTGCAGATAATTTTTCTAAATAGCCGGAAAGTGTTTGTAAGTCCGTAAAAGAAGCATCTGGCTTGATTTCATTAAATTCAGTAGTAGTCGGATCGGTCCAAACGAGTAAACCAGTTCCGTTTGTATAATTATGTCCCATTGTGATGTCGGCTTTTCCATCACCAATACTAATAATTTGTTCGGCATCAAAACCGGCGATTGCTGAATCGGTAAATGATTTTGATGGTTTGTCACACGGGGTATCTTCGGCCCCGATAATACGATCAAAATAAGAATCAACATTTAATGTATGGGCTTCATTACGCAAAATGCTTCCGGCTTTGTTGCTGGCTAAAATATTAATGTAACCTAATGATTTTGCTTTTTCTAATGCATCAATAGCATAAGGTTTTAAGGTGATTTCAGCAGCACTTTGTGCATAGGCTTTTAAATAAACGGCACGCGCTTCGCTTGCCTTTTCGGCCCCGACTATATCTTTAATCAAATTGCGACCGGAAGTATTCATTGCTGTTTTTGCTTCTTCTTTTGTCCAAGAAGGGAGTCCGTAAGTATGACGCATAACATTTTGTGCCGATAAAATAGCATTAAATGTATCTACCAATGTATTATCCCAATCCCATAAAATAATTTTTTGTGTCATTATGAACCCCTTTTGTTAAATTAATTTTTATATGGATATTGTACATGCAATATCTTAAAAATGAGTTAAAAAAAGAAAATAAATATAATTTTGTTGGGCTAATGGCATTTTTGATTCGTTTTAGAAATACTATATAAAAAAGACTGGTAATGTTTTTGATTTTTTGATATATTTAAAAAAAGGATGAAAAAAATGACACAAAATAAAGAAATTCCAGCGATTTTTCAGATAGTTCAACGACAAACGATGAATGATGTGGATGCCTTATCGAAAGGGGCAGAAGATGTTATTGCTCGTTTGAGAGATGATTATATTTGCTCAACGAAGAATAATATTGATAGTTTAGAACGTTTATTAAATGATATTCCTATAATGGATGCGATAAATCAGAGGCGAGTACTGAAAGATGAGTTTTTTCGAATGGCTCATGATATAAAAGGGCAGGGAAGTACATTTGGTTATCCGCTTTTAACAGAGTTAGGATCGGATATTTGTGAGCGGATTCGGAATTGTTCGGAATGGACAGATGATGATTTTTCAGTTTTTAAACAAGATATTGCTGATATGAAGTATGTTTTATCATTTCCGCCAGATTCGAAAAACAACAATTTAAAAAATATTGCGGAACGCTTGAAAGAAGGAAAATAAAATGTCAAAATCACATTTGCTTGTTATTGATGACGATACCCGTTTAAGACGCTTGTTAAAACGCTATTTAACGGAAAATAATTTTCAGATTTCAGAAGCTGCAAATGCACAGGAGACAAAGGAATTATTAACATTATTTCAATTTGATTTATTGGTAATGGATGTTATGATGCCGGGGCAAAACGGAATGGATCTAACGCGGGAATTGCGTGACAATGGTGTTGATACGCCGATTTTGATGTTAACAGCTATGGGTGATATTGATAATCGTATTTCAGGGTTAGAAGCAGGGGCAGATGATTATTTGCCGAAACCGTTTGAACCAAAAGAATTGTTATTGCGGATTAATAATATTTTAAAAAGACGACAGCAAATTGTTGTTTCTTCGGATGTTTGTTTTGGGGATTGTCGATATAATACAAAAACAGGGCATTTATTTTTAAATGAAATACCGGTTTTATTAACAAGTGCTGAACAGGATTTACTGAAAATATTGGTTGCTCGTGCGGGGGAAATACTTACACGAGAAGAATTAACGCAATTAATTGGAACAGATAATGAGCGGGCAGTGGATGTTCAAATTACCCGATTACGTAAAAAAATTGAAACAGATATTAAAAAGCCGCTCTGTATTCAAACAATTCGCGGACAAGGTTATATGTTGGTGTTAAAATAATGATTTTTACTCAAATCAAGCAAAATATTTTTCGTTTTATAAAGTTTATCGTTAAGCAGATTAAGTTTAGGGTAATTCCGAAAAGTTTGTTGTATCGTTTTGTTTTGATTATTTTGTTGCCATTAATTTTGTTTCAGACAATTTTATTTGTGTTTTTTTATGAACGCCATTGGAATACGGTAAGTCGGCGTTTGGCGTTGGATATTTCGGGTGAAATTCAAACAATCGCCGATTATATTGTTTATCAAAATCCAACGATGTCTGAAATAGATTTATTTTTGAAAAAAGTACGGTCTAATTTGTGGTTGGATGTCTCTTTTATCCCTAATGCTCGGTTGGAACAGCAAAATATTGTTTATGAAGGGTCTGTTTTTCATTTGGCTAGTGCTTTACTGGCTTTAACCTATCCTGTTGATATGAAAGAGTTGTCTAATCAAAGTCAACAAATTAGCATGCAATTATCAAATGGTGTTTTAAAAACAATTGTGCCCCGCAAACGTTTTTTTAGTTCAACTGTTCATGTTTTTGTTATTTGGATGATTGGGTCTTCGGTTTTGTTGTTTTGGATTGCGTTTTTGTTTATGAAAAATCAAATTCGTTCTATTGAACGCTTGTCAAAAGCATCAGAATTATTTGGAACAGGTCATGATGTTTCTTTTAAGCCGAGTGGGGCAACAGAAGTTCGTCAAGCGGGTTATTCTTTTATTTTGATGAAAAACCGTATTCAAAAATATTTGAGTGAACGAACAACAATGCTTGCCGGTGTTTCTCATGATTTAAGAACACCTCTAACCCGGATGAAATTGCAATTATCCATGATGCCATCTGATGAAACAACACAAGATTTATTGGAAGATGTATCGGAAATGGAGCAAATGTTAAATGGATATTTGGCTTTTGCTCGAGGGGAGGGTAAAGAAGTTCCACAGCCGATAAATTTAGATGAGCTTGTTTTGCAGATTGTTGAAAAGCAGAGGAAATTAGGACAGAAAATTAATTTTCATTTTGAGGAAAATATTTGTATATCCGGTCGATTAGGTGAAATCAGTCGGGCTATTACAAATATTTTAACAAAT
>JAFZGR010000314.1 GCA_017555325.1 Alphaproteobacteria bacterium
GTGTCTTTTGCCGGATGGAACAATTGCAACTTCCGTTCGGGAAATAGAGGCTTATCTTAAACGCAATGGATTAGCTATAGCCGGCGATTATTCGTCGGCTTTTTTTAAATCTGTTCGCGATAAGCGTCAAAAGGCGTTGCATGATGAACTTTTTAACTTATTTATTCAAAATTATCAAAGGAAATTATGGAATGAAAAATAAAGAATTAACAACAAGAGAATTATTGGAAGAAGCCGTTCGGCGGTATAAAAATAAAAGTACACCGTCAATGGTTGTTTCCGATACAACGGATGATTCTTCGGTCAGTTCCGAAAATGCTCAACCGATTTTGCCAGATGTGCAACCGACAAAGGTTTCCCATTCGACAGAAAACGAACAATCAACTTTAACATCTGATGATGTATTGACGTATGCCTGTGTAGCACAGGCAGAATGTCAACCGGAAGTGACTGAAACTATTCAAATTATACCTGATGGCGCTGTTCAACATACACAAACGGTCACATATGTAGCTCCTATTCGGTTTACGGGTGAGTTCGCTCAAAAATTTAACAATTTGCCGGTTGAATGGCAACAATATTTATGTGATTTGGATGCTCAAATTTCCGCTGTTGAAACACAAATGCGTCAGGAGTTGGATTCCAAAAAATGGATGGATACATTATATCAAATGCATTGTGGTTCCGGTTTGTCCGATAAAACGGAATCCGTTCAAAATTGGGTGGAAAAAATGGCTTATGTTGAACATTTATTGGAAGTTTCTCCGCATCGGGCTTTGGCTTTGTTAGAACAAGTATATGTCAAAAATGCCTGTCCGACAACACATCAGTTGGGGCAACGGTTTCCGATGGATGACTATTTCCGTAATCGGTGTCAAACAGAGGCCTGTAATTGGTTAAATCGTTGTTTATCCGAAACGGATTCTGCCGGTACAGATATTTATCCGCATCGCAAATCGGTCATGCCGGTTATGTTAAGTTTGTTGAATGCCCGTGTGGCATCCGATATTCGGGAAGCATATCAACAGGCTGTTTGGATGGATAAAACCATTCGGGAAAAGATGATTGAAACACTGGTTTGTGATAAAATCAAATCTAAAATTGCCGAAGCCCGTCAGGCAAAAGCCGTTGCATTTGCACCATCGGGAAAAGGGGCGGAAATTAAAGAATCAGATGAACCAAAAACAACCCGTGAATTATTGGAAGAAGCGGCTCGTCGATATAAACGGTAAGTTTGTTTGATAACTTATTATTTTAAACCTGCGGAACGGACGGAAAAATATTTCCGTCCGTTTTTGTCGAAAGAATAAGAAAAAGGTGTTTTGATTCATGTAGGCAGGTAATAGCAAAAGATGAAAGAAAGGAAAAAATTATGGTGTATTATCCACAGGCATTCAGCGACCGTATTTTTATTCGTTTGGATAAAGAAGAAATAAAAACAAATGTAATTTTAACTGATACAACACACCGTCAAAATGTCGGAACGGTTATCAGTATCGGACCACTGGTTCGGTCGGTAGCAATCGGGGATAAAGTGGTTTTTCATTTGTTTGATGATTTGCCGAGTCATGCAGAGAATGTTGTTGTTATTCGGGAAAAAAGTTTATTGGGAAAATTACTTCCTGTTCATTAAGGATTAAACCGTTATCGATTTGTTGAGAAAGGAAAAAAATATGTCACATCAGACAAAAACAGAAATTTTGCCGGAATCTGTCCGTGTTCGGCAATGGTTTGAAAAATTAGAACGGGCAAAACAAGTGTATGAACCTTATATTGAATTGATAAAACATACAAGAGAACAATATAAGTCTGCACAAAATGAAACAAATTTTCGATCTGTTGTGCCAACAGCTTATAATATTTTTTGGTCAAGCGTTGAAACACAAAAGCCGTTTTTATATTTTAAACGTCCGAAACCATGGGTTGATAGAGTGAACAAAATGGCAACCATTCCTGAACAGGTTGCCTGTAAAATTTTGGAAAGAGCTTTGGATTGGTCGCTTGCACAGTTTGATTTTGACAGTGTTGCCAAATATGCCCGTAACGATTACTTAATTTCCGGTATGGGATTGTTGTTTGAAACATATCAGCCTGTTTTTCAATCGGTTGAACTGGGCGAGGGGGAAACAAATGATGTGATTGAAAAAGAAATGATTACCACCCGTTATTGGGATCCGTGTCATTTTTTGGCGGATACGGATAAAGTTGGTGTTTGGGAGGATGTGACATGGATTGCTCGACGGATGTATTTAACACCGCATGAAGTGGAACTTCAATTTGGGGCAGAAGCTCTTGAAAAATTGCGTTTGCCGACATTGGATAGATTAAAAGAAAAAAGTGTTTGTGTGTATGAAATATGGGATAAAACATCTAAAACCGTTTTATGGTTTTCTCCGCAGTGTATGGATTCATTTTTAAAGGAAATACCTGATCCGTATGGGTTGGAAGGATTTTTCCCGTGTCCGAAACCTATTTTTGCCACGTTGACAAATGATGGTTTAATTCCCGTTCCCGATTATACGATGATTCGTCGAATGATTGACGAATTAAACGGTATTACCGAACGGATGCGTTTAACGATGCAGGCGATTAAAGTGAGTGGTGTTTATGATGGGGCATTTCATCGGTTATCGGATATTTTTGAAAAAGACGTTACCCTTGTTTCCATATCAGATTTTGACCGATTAAAAGCCAGTGGCGGTATTCGGGGGGTTATAGATTTTATTCCGATTGAACAATATATTTTAGCTTTGGAACAATTAGCAAAACGGCGGGATGATGTTGTAAAACGCATTTTTGAAATTACGGGCGTATCTGATATTATGCGGGGCAGTTCTAATGAACGAGAAACCGCAACTGCTGTTGAAAAAAAGACAAATTTTGGTACATTACGTAATCAAGACCGTCAAAATGATATGCAACGGTTTTTGGCAGATTTATATCGCATTAAAGCTGATATGATTTGTACCTGTTTTATGCCGGATACATTAGCGGGATTTGTTAATATCAGTGAGGGATATACCGAAAACGTTATTCAAGAAGCCGTTCATCTGTTGAAAACAGATAAATTACGAGGGATGTTGCTTCATGTTGAATCAACGGGTATTGTCAACACACAGGAAGAAATTTTACGTACGACACAGGGCGTTCAGATATTACAAGATTTGTTAAAAGATGCAATGAGTTTTGTATCAGCTCAACCCTTATTGTTACCGATTTATAAGCAAATGATGATGACAGTTATCGGGCAAATGCCACAAGCTCGATCCTTTGAAAGTGTGTTGGATCAAACATTTTCTCATATTAAGACTGATTTGGAAAAACCGGATATGCAAGGTACGGAACAAATGCAACACCATACTCAATTAACAGAGCATCAAATGCGTATGGAAAATCAGGCATTGGAACAACAATTGTTTGAGCGAAAATTATCCGTTCGCAAATTACAACAGGAGTATGAATTAACGAAAGAAAAAAATGCCATTGAACGGGAAAAAAATCTGTTGAAACAACGAGAGTTGGATATGAAAGAACATGAAACACAACAGTAAAGCATATTTTATCGTTTTACGATGTGATTTAAATATTAAAAATATCAATTTTGTTTAATTTTAATAAGGAAGGAAAATCAAAATGACAGATTTATCAACTTACGATATCTTAAATGATATCAGAAACGGGAAAACACCGGTCAAAAGACAAAATCCGCAACCGGGGGAAAGCCCATATTATTATATCCAGTCTAACGGAGATAAATCATATCTGCCGATAACGGAAAAGAATATTATTGATGTTAATTCGGCAGATGAACCTAATCCGCTATGGTGTAGCGCGTTTCAAAAGACAACAAAGACGGGAAGTAATGAGGCAATACAAACAAGTGTTGCCGATTCAGTTTTATCGGGAACATTTGATACGCCTCAAACGAATAGTTTGGGGACAAATTCCACA
>JAFZGR010000030.1 GCA_017555325.1 Alphaproteobacteria bacterium
AACTACATCGACTATTAGAAATTTACCCAGAAATGATGATTGGTGAAATTGGATTAGATGGCACACATCCCAATCTGGAACAACAGGCAAATATTTTTGAAATATGCTTAAAAATAGCATATAAATATAAGCGTCCAGTACATATTCATGGGCACAAGGCATGGTCAAACATTTTACACTTTTTAAAATGCTATCCGAATACAGTTTGTATTCTTCATCGCTTCGGGGGAAATGATGCATTGGTTAGGCAATTTTTGAAATTTCCACATGTCTATTTTTCTGTTATGCAAGCCAAACCTGTTCGTTACATACCGGATAATCGTCTTTTTGTAGAAAGTGATGCGCCGGACGGATTAAATTTTAGTGAAAAAATTATTGACTTCATTCAACAAAATCAAATTAACCCAAATATTCTTTATCAAAATTTAATACAATTTTCAGAATTATTTCCGGCACTAAAACCATATATCAATAAGGGGAATAACTTATGACAAATAATCCCATTCAAAAAAAAGACTCGATTAACATTTCAGAAATACAACAACGAACTTGCCTGATGCTAGGACATTCCGGAATAGAAAAACTGCAACGAGCTCACATATTGATTGTTGGATGTGGTGCAGTTGGTGGTATGGCTGCCGAAGCTCTTGCTCGTACAGGTATCGGAAAAATAACACTGGTGGATTTTGACACAATTAGTCCCAGTAATTTAAATCGACAGATTTTTGCAACAATAAACGTTATTAACCGACCTAAAACAACTGTCGCAAAAGAGCGTTTATTAAGCATCAATTCACATTTGACAGTTATTGAAAAACAAATATTACTTAACGGGGAAAACATCACATCCTTATTTGATGAATCATTTGATTTTGTTATTGATGCCATTGATTCACTGAATCCGAAGACATTACTTATTGAAGAATTGGTTAATCGAAAAATTCCTTTTATTTCTTCAATGGGGGCCGCCTTAAAAACAGATATATCCCGTTTAAAAGTGTCTAGTATGAAAAAAACAATTCAATGTCCATTAGCGGCATTTGTTCGCAAAAGACTTCGCCGAAGACAAATTGATTTATCTTTTCCCGTTGTTTGGTCTGACGAATGTGTATCGGACAAAACACACTTGGGAGAAATTGAAATCAGCGGACAATCCGAACGACATACAATGGGTTCATTAATGACAATTACTGGCACAGTCGGTTTAATGTGTGCGCATGAAGCGATTTTATTTTTAACACAAAGCAAGCAGAGTTTTTACTATGGATATTTTTGAAATTGAAGACCCAAACGAAGTTGTTTTATCGGAAAAATCAGGTATTCCGCAACCGATAAACACAACCTGCTCCAATCCATTGGATATGGCTGTTGCCGAATTGGAAATGCGACAATATCGGGATTCGATTATACCCCCCCCTGCCTTTTTAGAGGGATTAAATCCGGAACAACGACAAGCAGTCGAAAAAACAGAAGGTCCCTTATTGGTTTTATCTGGTGCGGGAACAGGCAAAACAAAAGTTTTAACAACCCGAATAGCCTATATTATACATCAACAAAAAGCCCGTCCTTGGCAGATATTAGCTGTTACATTTACAAACAAAGCATCTGCGGAAATGAAGTCTCGTTTAGAAAAAATGATTGGAGGCGATGCTTTTTCGGTTTGGTTAGGAACATTCCATGCAATCGGTATTAAAATTTTAAGAAAATACGGAGAACAAATTGGATTACAATCCAACTTTATCGTATTAAACAGTGATGATCAAGAACGCTTATTAAAACAATTAATGCAGGAAGTCGGTATTGATATAA
This sequence comes from Alphaproteobacteria bacterium, assembly GCA_017555325.1. Classification (GTDB taxonomy): domain Bacteria; phylum Pseudomonadota; class Alphaproteobacteria; order CAAHEQ01; family UBA3637; genus RGIG4140. Next base: position 1,810 of record JAFZGR010000030.1, read on the forward strand.
AAAAATATGCACCAACAACACTTTTGGAAATTATTCAACGGTGGAAAGACAAAGGTTTATTACCACATCAAATAACCGCACGGGAAAATTCTAGTTGGTGTAACGGAATGGCATTACAGTTCTATACCAAATATCAACAACGATTACAAAACCTGAATGCTGTTGATTTTGGGGACTTGTTATTATTACCACTAGCTTTGTTTCAGGCACATCCGGATATTTTAGCGCATTATCAACAACAATTTCATTATATCTTAGTTGATGAGTATCAGGATACAAATGTCGCCCAATATATGTTGTTAAGATTGTTTGCAAAAGGACATCATAATATTTGTTGTGTCGGAGATGATGATCAATCCATTTATTCATGGCGTGGTGCAGAAGTTGAGAATATTTTAACATTCCAAACAGTATTTCCCGAAGCAAAAATTATTCGTTTGGAACGAAATTATCGTTCAACAGGACATATTTTGGGAGCAGCCTCTGGATTGATCGCTCATAATTCCGGTCGTTTGGGTAAAAATTTAAAACCGGCAGATGAACAAAACAATCAAGGAGAAAAAGTTCGGGTAAAAGGGTTCTGGAACGGAATGCAAGAAGCTGAAAAAATTGTTGAAATGATAGAAAATTCTCAACGAAAAGGTGTTCCTCTGTCTGAAATGGCAATTTTAGTACGTGCAACATTTCAAACTCGTTTGTTTGAAGAAATTTTAATGCGATACGGCGTTCCGTATAAAATCATCGGCGGATTTAAATTTTATGAACGAGAAGAAATTAAAGATGCCATTGCTTATTTACGGCTCATTTTAAATCCGCATGATGATTTGGCTTTTATGCGTATCATTAATAAGCCAAAGCGAGGAATCGGCACACAAGCAATGGATGTTCTATCGGCAACGGCACAAGAAAAAAAATTAAGCTTGTTTGATGCAATTGGTTGGGCTCCTTTAAGACCACAAGTGCGTAAAACATTGGAAGCATTTATGAATTTAATTAAAAAGGAACAAGAAAAAATTCAAACACACAACCCATCCGAAATTGCCCGTTCAATTTTAGAAGAATGCGGATATATTCAAATGTGGCGTTCCGACAAATCACCAGAAGCAGAAGGCCGTATAGAAAACATTATGGAGCTTTATACCGTTTTAGATGATTTTGAAACAATTCAATCTTTTATTGAATATGCCACATTAGTTACCGATTCAGATGAAGCAACAACCGACGAACAACTGATTGTAATGACTTTGCATGCGTCAAAAGGATTAGAATTCAGCGAAATTTATTTACCCGGATGGGAAGAAGGATTATTTCCGCATCAAAAAGCCCTGGATGAAACAGGAGACGCCGGATTGGAAGAAGAACGTCGCTTAGCGTATGTCGGTATTACTCGTGCAAAGAGAAAAGTAACAATTTCTTTTGCGAATAATCGCCGAATGTACGGAAAATGGATTAATTCTTTACCCTGTCGTTTCATTCAAGAGTTACCGGAAAAGCATATTATATCAGATATTCCTCAAAACAAACCTACTTACGGATATGATGCTCCTCAACCTTGTTGGAATTCCGCATCATTTAATGAAACCTTTAAAAAGCCATTTGTACGAACAACATCAAACGAACCCGAAAATAAATTTGAAAAAAGTATTTTGGATTCGGGCAAATGGGGACGAGAAAATAAAGATTCCTATTTTGACATTACCCGAGAACCGATTAAAAAAGTTCAGTTTAAAACAACAGAAACAAACAAACGAATCGGAAAACGGGTCCGTCATGAAATATTCGGAAACGGAACCGTTATTCATGTTGAGGGCGAACGCCTGGATGTTCGCTTTGATTCGGGCAAAGTTAAAAAGATTATGGCACGTTTTTTAGAAGAAATTGCTTAACTTGACTTACACAATGCAACTCCGTGATTGCTATTAATTGGTCCCGTTTGAACTTTTCCCGTATTAAGGTTAACACTATCTATCCTTTCAAGAAAAGTAAATGTTGAGGTCCAAACAATAACATTTTCAGATGAGATATACAAATTTGGACAATCAACAGATTTATCACATTTTGATTCATCACTGCAAATACATTCCTCCATTGAAACTAATTTCATCCCGACAGCATCACACCAAGCATTCGCACTCCACCAATTTAAATATCGTCGAGAACGACAATATGTTCCTGAACTATTTCCTGTTACTTCTATACCATAACCGTTGGCACAAGTTGCTGCATTTGTATTAGCTGAATAGGTCAATGCAATAGTAAATATTAATCCTAAGATTATTAATTTTAATCGTTTCATTTTTTTCTCCTTTTTCTTTAATTTATTCTGATTTGGAACACATTGTATTTATTTCATCCAACAAAGAACATGCACCATAAACTTTTCCTTTTATATTTGATGTAGCTAGGGTACAATTTTCATCTTCCCACTGTAAATAGCAATACATTTTAGGTGGACATTTTTTATCGGCTTTAAATGTTTTATTTATCTTATCTGTTTCATCAATAATGGGAGATACATCAAATGTAGTCAATATTTGACATTTTCCATATAAGACACCAGTAGAATTTGATTCTGCCTTGGGTTCTGCATCACCCTTTTGCCAAGATGACTTTGTCCAATGGATAACACAATATTCATTTTTTTCTTTACATCCTGTTTTTTTATAAATCAAACCTGTCCCCTCACTGTATGTTTTTATTGGTGTAACATCATGTGTTGTCAGCATTTGACATTTGCCATATAATTGTCCTCGAAAAGCTGATGTTGCTTTAGGTTCTGAAGTATTTCTATCCCATGAAGATTTTGTCCAATTTAACGCACAATACTGATTTTTGAGGACACATCCTTTCTGGGATTTCATTTGTCCGTCAGAACTAAACGTATAACTACAATCTGTTCCATATTTTTCTACAACTTCCGATATACCCATATAATAACTGCAATCTGTTTTATCCATTTTGCGAATTAAATGTTGATAGATTAAATCAAGCTTTATCATATTTAATAGGTCATCATGATTTTTCATCTTTTAAATCTGTTTGCGATAATCCTTATAATGATTGCATGATTTATTATGCAAAAGCAACAAAAGAAATCGTAAAAAGGCAAAATTTTATCTTTATAGACATTATAGGAAATAGATTTCTCTATAATATGATTCGAACAATAGTAGGTCAACTTCTTTTGATTGAAAGAAATAATCTAGACCCAAAGGTTATGGATGAAGTTTTGAAATCAAAAGATAGGGCAAAAGCAGGTCAA
>JAFZGR010000006.1 GCA_017555325.1 Alphaproteobacteria bacterium
GAATTCCCTGAACGCCACCAACAAATAATTTGAAAACCGCAAACAATTTATGAAAAACTGAACGACGAGCAACAGATTCTGCTGCTAATCTATACGTTTCAACTCTTGGAAGAGAGTGGAATGCTCCTCCTCGCTTATCTGTTATAAAAGCAACCCGAAACCCTTTTTCCAACAGGGCTTCCGAAATTGATTCAGCAGGAAAAATATGCCCACCACTACCACCAGTGGTAACGATAACCAATGGTTTATTTGTATCTGTTTTGTTGTTTTTCTTTTGAGATTGTTGCATTTATATTTCTCCCGATACCTATTCCAATCCACGGCTTAACGTGTGTCGCTTTGTCAATCCTAAAATAATGCCAAATGCAAAACCAATTGACACCAATGATGACCCCCCATACGAAATAAAAGGCAAAGTCATTCCTTTGGTCGGCAACATATTCAACGTTGATCCCATATTTACAATAGCCTGAATTGCAATTTGTGTCAATAATCCACCGACAGCAATTTGACAAAAATAATTATTTTCCTGTCGCATTAAATAAAAACCTCGTAAAACAACAAATGCGAACACAGCAATTAAGAAAAACGTTAAAATAAATCCAAATTCCTCAGCTGAAACAGCAACAATAAAATCCGTATGAGCATCCGGCAGCTCATATTTTACAATCCCTTCTCCGGGACCTTTACCGAACCAACCGGCATTTTTAAGTGTTTCTAATGATTTTTCTACCTGATACGCCTCTCCGTTTTCCGGATTTAAAAAACGATTAACCCGTTGATGAACATGATCAAAAACAAAATACGCCATAACCCCGGCTACAACAAAAAAACCACCCAAAACACCAACAAGAAGAACAGGAATACCTGACAAAAATAATTCTACGGCAAAAATACCGGATACGGTAATAAACATCCCTACATCCGGCTGTAATAATAGTAGTACTGCTATTATTACATATAACAAAATAGCACTTGTATAACCCGGAAATTGTTTAATTAAGCGTCCTGAAGCCAATAACCATGCACACACAACGGCAAATGCTGGTTTTACAAATTCAGACGGTTGCAAACCAATACCAAAAAAATTTATCCATCGTTTTGCCCCTTGAATTTCTGTCCCAAATAAAACAACATAAACCATACAAACTAAAGCACCAATTAATGCCAACCCACTAACACGACGAATTCTTTTAAAATCTAAAAAGGAGGTCACTAACAGTACAAAAACAGCAGGCCCCAAAAAAATAAGTTGTCTATAAATAAAGTAAAATGTTTCTCTGTTTGTTCGTTCAGCAACTCCCGGACTAGCAGCAAAAATTAAAAAAATACCATAAAGAATTAAAACAAATGCCCCATATAAAAGACCTCTATCCAGACTCCGATATGTATCAGCAATAAAAGAACGTAATTTTTGAATGTGTCCGCTCATTTTTTGTCCTATCTGATTTTTAACGATGATAACGCAATCAATGCCAATAAAATTGAAATAATCCAAAAACGAATAACAACCGTCGTTTCACTCCATCCTTTTTTTTCAAAATGATGATGAATTGGGGCCATTAAAAAAACACGTTTTTTTCTTAATTTATAAGATCCAACTTGAATAATATCGGACAGCGCTTCCATTACAAAAACACCTCCAGCAATAGCCAACAAGAGCTCTTGCTTTGTTGCAACCGACAATGTTCCTAATATCCCGCCCAAAGCTAATGAACCCGTATCCCCCATAAATACTTGTGCTGGATGAGCATTAAACCAAAGGAATCCAAGTGTTGCCCCAATTATAGCACTACAAAAAACAGCCATTTCACCAGCATTAGGAACATAATGCATATGTAAATATGTGCTATAATCAATACGACCTACCAAATAAGCGAAAACTGCAAACACTAAGCAACACATAATAACCGGAATACTAACCAATCCATCCAACCCATCTGTTAAATTAACAGCATTGGAACTCCCAACCATTACAATCAAAACAAAAGGAATATAAAAATAACTTAAATCAATAAAAACATCTTTCAAAAAAGGAACCGTTAAAGTTGTCCCCATTTTTTTATCTAAACAAATTAAACACAAACATGCAATCAAGCTGATAATAAATTGTAACATTAATTTTTGTTTTCCAGAAATTCCCTGTGAACTTTGCATTGTTAATTTTTTATAATCATCCAACAATCCTGCCCCACCAAAACCAAGCATAACAAAAATTAAAACCCATACATAGGGGTTTGTCCATTGAGCCCATAACAATGCAGAAATCAGTACAGCTGTTAATAAAAGAAGCCCTCCCATACATGGCGTTCCTTTTTTTGCAAAATGCGTTTTTGGTCCATCCTGACGAATCGGCTGACCCTCACCCTGTTTGTGTTTTAACCAATCAATAAATCTCGGTCCGCATAAAAGCATAATCAAAAAAGATGTTGCCAACGCTCCACCACTCCGAAAAGTAATATAACGAAATATGTTAAAAATGTTAATATCCGCTGATAAAAAAGACAACCAATACAGCATTATTTATCTCCTTTCAAGGCAACAATTATTTTTTTTAAATTCATTCCATTAGATGCTTTTATCAAAACCGTATCATCTGTCTGTAAATGTGCCACAATATCAGACATAATACCTTCCACTGTCATACTATATCCGCCTTTCATTTCAACCGGCAATATATCATACAAGCTTTTCATCAATGGACCTATACAAAAAACACAATCTATCTCGTTCTCAATTAAAACAGATCCTAATGCCTGATGAAATAAAATACCATCCTCACCCAACTCTAACATATCACCTAAAACAGCGATACGGCGTCCTTTTCGATAAGCCCCCAATGTCTGAATAGATGCGTTCATAGATGCTGGATTGGCATTATAAGCATCATCAATCAATGTAATTTGAGCCCCATTTGATAAACACAACTGTTCTGAAGCTCCTCGTCCGGCAACCGGCGTTTGAGTTTCTAATGTTTTCATTGCCTGTTCTACACTTGCTCCAACAGCATCTACAAGAGCCAATACACCTAATGAATTTAGAGCAAAATGACGACCAGTAAATCCAATAGAATAATTATATTCTTCTCCATTCCATTTCATTTTTATTGTTGTTTTACCGGCATTAATACGACAAGATATCATCTCAAAATTCGCACCATTTTTTTGACCAAAAGAAACAATTTTTCGAATATTATTCAAATGAACCTGTTCGGATAAATAATTAAAGAACGGGCTTTCCTTGTTTAAAACGGCAACTCCTTTTTTATCCGCATAATCATATATTTCTGCCTTTGCCGAAGCAATTTCCAAATCATTTTTAAAGTAAGCCCGATGTGCTGCCCCAACCATTGTAATCATTGTGTGGTGCGGACGAACCAAATCCGATAAAAAGGACATTTCTCCAAAATGGTTCATTCCCATTTCAATAACAGCATATTCCGTATCTAACGGCATCCGTGATAACATAAGCGGAACACCGATTTCATTATTAAAATTACCGGCAGTTGCATATGTTTTACCTTGTTCACTTAATACAGCTTTCAACATTTCTTTTGTCGTTGTTTTCCCTGAGCTCCCCGTTATACCGATAAAAACAGCTTCACTTCGCATACGGGCAAAACGTCCCAAAGCTTCTAATGCAACCAACGTATCAGAAACAATTATTTGTTTTTCCGGCGGAATATCGGAAATCAATCTATCAACAAGACAGGCACTTGCTCCTTTATGAATAGCTGTTATCGCAAATTGATGGCCATCCATCTTTTCTCCTTTTAAAGCAACAAATAAATCACCGGCTTCTAACGTTCGAGTATCTATGGATACCCCTGTTACCTGTATATGTGGAGAAACTTCTGTATTTAGAGCCATACTTAACTCAAAACCCTGCCAAAGAACAGGTTTAAAAAATGAAGCTGTTTGCGATAAAACTTCCGTTTTATCATTAAACTGATAGACAACATCTCGAATTGTTTGCCCTGTTTCGTGTCCTTTTCCGCACAAAACCAATATATCTCCTGCCGATAAATTTTGTATTGCCGCTGCTATTGCGTGAATCCGACTACCGATTTCAATCCCTTTTGGACACCCTTCTTTTATCATTTGACGAATATCTATCGAATTCTCGAAACGGGGATTATCATCCGTAATATAAACAACATCAGCCAACTTATCAGCAATTCGCCCCATTTGACTGCGTTTTCCCGTATCCCGATTACCACCACACCCAAACAAACAAATTAATCTTCCGGTTGCATGAGGACGTAATGATGTTAGTACTCGTTCTAAGGCATCTGGTGTATGAGCGTAGTCAACAAAAATCTGCGCATCATTAATAACTGTAATCGGCTCCAAACGCCCTGTCGGAGCTTTCAATTCCGGCAACACACCGACAATATCTGAAACAGACAAACCAACACCCAAACACAATCCAATCGCGCACAAAAGATTCATAACCTGAAAATCACCAAAAACAGGGATAGAAACCATATGAGTTTGATTTAAAATTTCAATACATATATCTTGTCCCGTTACTGTTGGTTTTTGAGAAACTAATTTTAATTCTTTTCCGTTATACCCATACGAATATATTTTTCGTCCGCTCAACTTGATTTGTTCATACATTTTTTGAAACTCAGGTATATCTGCATTCAAAATCACAGTTCCATTTAAATCCGTCCATTCCAAAAATAATTTCATCTTTGCAGACATATAATTTTCCATTGTTTGGTGGTAATCCAAATGATCACGTGTTAAATTGGTAAATCCGGTTGCAACAAATTCTATTCCGTCTAATCGATATTGGTCCAAACCATGACTAGATGCTTCCAATGCAACAAATTCCACAGATTTATCTGCTAATAAATTAAATGTTTCATGCAAAGAAATACTGTCCGGCGTTGTCATAGAACCACCCTTTTGATAAACAGGTGAATCAATACCGATTGTCCCGATACTAGCAGACAATCGATTGTTTTTATTCAAAATCTGATTAACAAAATATACGGTTGATGTTTTACCATTTGTTCCTGTAACGGCAATTTTTTTTAACTTCTCAGAAGGATACAGAATATTCGCTACCCGTGCTATATAATCACGAACATTATCAACCAAGATAACGGGAACAGAAGTCTGAACAGGTCTATCTGTCAAAACAGCAACAGCCCCATTCAAAACCGCATCTGAAACAAAATCCAAACCATCTGATTTAAACCCTTTAACAGCGGAAAAAACAAATCCTTTTTGTATAGACCGAGAATGACTTGTTAATCCAATTATTTCTTGTTCCAAATATATCACCTTTTCCGTATCCGTTGGAAAAAAAACAGAATCAATTGAAATATTTAACAATTTTAAAAACACAGACAATTTCATTTAACTACCTCTTGTTTGCTTTAACAGATGCTTCTATCGCTCGTTGCATATATGCCGGTTGAACCCATGGTTCTTCTGGGGCAATTCCAAGATAAGGAGCAATTTGTTCAATAATTTTCATACCGGTTGGTTTTGCATTCCATCCAGCTGTATTAAAATTAAACGTTTCTTTTATCCGTTTTGGATTTTCAAGTGTTACCATAACGGCATATTTCGGATCAGACATCGGAAAAGCACTAACAAATGTTGTACGGGATGAACCTTCTACATATTTACCGTTTTTGATTAAATTAGCTGTGCCTGTTTTGCCACCAACAGCATATCCATAAGCAATATCTGTCGGTTTTGCTTTCCAATTAACAACACCCCACATCATGTGGCGCATCATTTTAGATGTTTTTTCTGAAATAACCTGATACTCAGGCTGTCCTTTATTTCCATCTTTTAAAAAGGTCGGAACACGATAATATCCTCCATTTACCAATGCAGAAACCGCACTAATCAAATGCAGTGGAGAAACAGAAATGCCATATCCAAAAGAAACATTGGCCGATGTAATTTCTGCCCATTTCTCAGAACGTGGATACTGAGTTCTTGTCCGTTCCGGCAACGTTATCGGTAACGGCTCATAAAAACCGAAACGTCCTAAAAATTCCCGTTGTCGTTTATAGCCGGCCTTCATAGCAATTCGCACAGACCCCAAATTAGACGAATTAATTAATAATTCAGGTACAATCAACTGACGATTTTGCCCCCCATAATCAGTTAAATTTTTACAGCCAATTTTAATATAAA
>JAFZGR010000031.1 GCA_017555325.1 Alphaproteobacteria bacterium
ACTGATTAAGAGTCAGTTGCTCTACCAACTGAGCTAGTGGTGCATTATTTGGTGCCTATTCGCGGAATCGAACCACGGACACAGGGATTTTCAGTCCCTTGCTCTACCAACTGAGCTACCCAGGCAACCGATGCGTTTATTTATACACGAAGAAAATTTAAATGTCCAGCCTTTTTTTTGAATTATATGTGTTTTGATATATCAAAACCGATATCCATTGTTGAATATCGGTTGAAATATGCGCCGTTTTTTTCTAATGTCCGTATGCTAATTGATTTGAATTGTTTTGAATTTTTTTTGTTGGATTGTTTCGTGCCTGTACGATGACTTGTCCACAGGGGAACTGCTCCGGATATTCTTTTCTTCTGTTTGCTAGACGAACAACAGCTTGACCACATGCAAATTTTTCTGGATAATCAGAAATTCTTTCCTGTAAAAGAGATACATCCTTTCCACATGGAAATTGTTCGGAATATTCTGCGGTTTTTTCTTTTAATGAAGCTTGTTGAATTGGTTCTTGTAAAGCTGATAAAATATGCATAAATTTTAAATCCTGTGATGAAATTGTTTTTTCCGTATCTAACCGTTTTAACAAATGTTGATATTCTACTTCATTTAATACAACACCAGCATTTTCTTGAAAACACATTTTATCACACCATTGACAAAGTTCTTTTGGAGTTGAAATTTGTCCGAAATCTAATTTTGCACCGGCTTCTTTCATTGGTCGGATAATGTGATCAATGCAATTATTCAAATAAAAATCATAGTCATTTTGTTTCATAGCTTCTGCATACATTGCTTGAGCCAGTTTTTTGCTGTCAATACCTAATCTGCTTGGATATAACACAAAATAAGAGGCAGTAGTGTCTTCTGGCGTATCCATTTTCCCATTATCTGTTGTATTTTTTCCTTCACCGTTACTGTCAACTACAATGCCATTGTAAACCGCCCCGCCATGAAAATGGCGTTTACCTTTATCAATGGATTCTATTTTAATGATTATCGGTTTTTCTTGAAGGGAACAATCCGTTGCTTTGGCATAAGGTGTTCTTATTTTATAAGATGAAAACGCATTTAATGTTTTCCACCCTTGTTTAACAAGGCGGGCAGCTTCTATAACATCTTTTTTGAAGCCGATTAATGTGTTTTTAAATCTTGTAATACAATAAGTTATTCCTTTTAACACGGCTTTTGTAGATGGAATTATGTTCCAAATGCGTTTTGTCCATCGTTGAACGGGGTTTTTTTGAGGGGCATTAATCGTTTCTGTCATTGTTTCGCTCCTTGTTGTATTATAATGTGTATTATACAACAAAAAAGAATATAAATCAATAAAAATTTGTACAAATTTTTTAAGTTATATTTATTTATTGATTTCGTTACGTAAAAAATCAATCACACGTTGATTTATGATTACATCATCTGTAAAAATTTTATTTTTTAAATGGATATCATTATATGTTTTGGTTCGGCTGAGAGCAACATAAAGTTGTCCATGAGCAAAAGCTCCTCTGTTCATATCAACAATTACTTTATTAAGGGTTTTTCCTTGTGCTTTATGAATGGTTAAAGCATAACCTAATTGTAATGGAAATTGTGTGAATGTTCCGTTTATTTTTTCAATAACTTCATCGGTTTCATTATTGTATTCATAAACATAACTTTCCCAAGTTTCAGGTTTGACAAGAACAAGTTTTTTTGTTTCAGTTAATTCCACCCAAATCATATTATCATGGGCCTGAGTGATAATTCCGGTAGAGCCATTAATCCAAAATGGTGGATTGTTTTTGTTAAAAATAACCAAAGCGCCTTCTTTTAAAATTAATCGGGTAGGGGCGGGAGTTTCGGAAAGTGTACGAAAATTACCCGTCATTTCGGCTTCATAAATAAATTCAGGACCGGTTAAAGCAGCTAAACGAGATTGGTTAATTTGTTCGGCTGTTTGTTTATAGGGTGTAATTGTAACGGCCGTTTCTTGATGAGTTGTATTTTCAAACTGGGCCTGATTGAAAAAATCAATAACTTCACCTGTATGCCGATTATGACGTAAATCAATCAGTTTTGATAGCAATTTTTCATCATTTTGGCGATAAACCTTTGTTAAAATAATGGTTGTAAATTTTGCTTTTTGATATGCAGGCGCATCAAAAAAATAAGCTTCTTTGTGTCCATAACGGGCTTTAAAAATCGGATAAGTACTTGATTTGATGACAGGCGGTAATTGGCATAAATCCCCGATTAAAATAATTTGAATACCTCCAAATGGCAATAATGGTGTGCGTGCCAATTTGCATAAATAATCAATGGCATCTAAAATATCTGGTCGAATCATTGAAGCTTCATCAATAACCAAAATATCTGTTTTTTTTAAAATAGATGCTGTTTTGCGTTTAAGTTCCAATTCATCTAAAATAAAAAAATCTTTTAGAGGTAAACGAAAAAGGGAATGAAGAGTAACGCCACCGATGTGTAGAGCAGCCAAAGCTGTTGGACAGGCAATACGAACTTTTTTTTGTGAATGAGCTTGTAAATACCTAATGAAAGTTGATTTTCCTGTGCCGGCTTGTCCTTGAATAAAATACGAATTGTTTGTTGTTTCGATTTTGTGGAACAAGATAGCTTGTGTTTCATCTAGTGCAAATTCTGGCAAAAGATGTGATGTTATGGTGTTATTTAATTGGGTAGATATTGATTTTTTTTTCATCATAATTGCAATGTATTCACTTTTTTATAATCGGTCAAATGTTTTTTTGTTTTTTTTGAAATGTTATGAAAAAAAAACACAGAGTGTTATAATGTAGAATCTACAAAAAAAGGTACGTATAATTGCAACAATTTTTTTCACTTTTTAGTATTTTTTTTGATATTAGATAAATTATTCAAGTAAAACAACAATCTTTTATTTTCTAAAAAATCTTATTTTTCCGATTTGAAGCGGGAAAAAAAGGTACCTTTTATTACACTCATTTTATAATTAATATTTTATAAAAGGGGAAACTATGCAAA
>JAFZGR010000032.1 GCA_017555325.1 Alphaproteobacteria bacterium
ATATTTTTTTCTCCTTTTTTAAAAAATTTAAATTTATTTTTGACACACTTGAAATTTGAATAAAAATTGATTGAACAAATCATTCAGATACATTATTCGTATCTGTTTTGACATTTTTTTATTACTTTAAAATACTTTTTACGCCCCCAAAGAACATAAAACGAATCTAAGGTAGTACATAAAAGTAAAAGCAAAACTTATAGTAAAACTATATATATGAACTTATAGTAAAACTATATTATACAAATTGATTTTCATTTTTGAGCATTGAAAAAACAAGGCAATCCGTACCGTCATCTTCAATTTGACGAAATCGTCCCTCCTCTACAAAGCCAAGCCGACGAACCAGCGACAATGATTTTTTATTATCTGCCCGAACAATAATTCCTATTCTGCGAAAATGAAAATCTTCAAACGCAACCCGAAAAATTGTTCGTAAAAAACGACGTTGACACCAATGTTTATCTACTGTGTAAATTGTCCACCAAACATCCCGACCGGCATATCCGTCATGAAACAATAACGAACCAACCAAACGCCCTTGCCAAAAGAATGCCAATGCCGTCAATATCCGAATTTCAGAAGGCTTTATCCCTAATCCGGCACAAGCCCAGGGAACGGTTAATAAATCTTTATCCCAGATCACATCACTCATCCCTGATTGAATTGAAGATGATACATCTGTTTTTATTGACATTTTTATTTCCTTTCATAATAAAACAATTCAATTTTACACATTACGACAAGATAAAAACATTCAAACACATAGTAAAACTATATATCATTGTTTGTCATCGCTATTGTCATCCGGAGTCTCGTATAGAACCGGCACAAACACGCTGCCATTTCGTGACGAGATTTCGGACAAAATGATGCCCCCCCCCCTTTACACTCATCGTCATCTGAACTTGTTTCAGATTCTCGGGACGGTGTGGCACGAATGGTGTGCCATTGTTGTGACAAGACTCCGGACCAAGTCCGGAGTGACGAAAAACATTAAAAATGATTGAAATAACAACAAATATTTACACTTACCGTCATTCTGGATTTAGTCCGGAATCTCGGGTAGAATTGGCACAAACATTCTGCCATTATTGTAACCAAATCCTTGAAATAAATTCAGAGCAATGCGGGATATATAATAAGAAAAACAACAATCAAAACAAAAAGCAATAACCAAGCTTCATCTTTAACATTATTGATGTAAAATACATGCCTGCCCATTTTCATCCCAATGAAAATTTTGAGATAGGCACCAATCTTTGCTAACTATTATATCCGAACAATCATTATCGCAATACTTAATTACCAAACCTGATTGACAATATCCAAAATCCAAACATGTGTCTGATGAATTCTCCGGTAACCAATTAAATATCGGCAAAAAGCAAACACTTAAAAATATCAAAATCCATATAAGCCCCATCCCTACCGAAAAGAACAAAGAAATACAAAAAAATAAACGTCTAAAAACACCATTTATAGATGTATAATTTAAAGAATA
>JAFZGR010000033.1 GCA_017555325.1 Alphaproteobacteria bacterium
TTACAAACTTCTGGCCGTGTTTACAGAAAAATTTTTGACTTTAATCAATTTCCTATTCAAACAATTGAAGGTGATATTTTCATGTATTACCTTTATTTGGATAAAGGTAAAAGTTATTTTGACCATGAGGTTGATTCGGTTTATCGCATATCGGAAACAGGAGCATGGAATAAATTGACTTCAGAAGAAAAATCTCAAGCGTTTTATGATGTTGTTTATAAGGCTACCAAACTTTTGAATTTTCGACATGCTAAATTCTTATTAAAACAGCTGCCAAAATGTAAAATAAAAAAACTCAGAAAATTCATTGGCAATAAATTTGCCTTACGTTTTTTTGTTTTATGGTATTACCTAAAACAAAAAGGACATGTTATAAATGACAATTCAAATTATATTAAAATAATAGGACCGATTAATAAGAAAAAAATCCAAATAAAACTAGATGGTAGAAATAATTGCTGTCTTATCAATACAGATAAGATTTTACCAACAGCAAAAATAAATATATCAGTTTATGGGGACAACAACTTAATTATTATTGACGAAAATTTTTATCTTTCTTCACGATTAAACATATTGATTGGTCAAAACCATCCGAATTTTGGAAAAGCAAATAATTCGATATTCCACATTGATAAGAATTCATCAGTTGAATCGATGAGTTATTTAACATTTAATTCAAACAGCCACTGTTATATTGGAAAAGAATGCATGATAAGCTTTAACGTGACACTTTACAATACGGACGCACACCCGATTTTGGATCTTAAGACAAAAAGAATAGCTAATCACGTAAGGGGTATCATAGTTGGCGATCATGTATGGCTTGGACAAAACAGCACTATTTTAAAAAACTCTCTAATTGCCTCTGATTGTATTTGTGGTATGGGATCTGTTGTCTGTGGAAAATTCGCTCAACCGCATTGTATAATGGCGGGAAATCCCGCTCGAGTTGTCAAGGAAAATCGTACGTGGGATAGTAATGGTTCAAAAGGATATATTCAAAATGAGGGATGAAATGAAACCTACCTTATCCGTTATATGTTTAGCTTATAATCACGAAAAATTTATTCGTCAGGCTTTAGACGGATTTGTTATGCAAAAAACAAATTTCCCGTTCGAAGTAATTATTCATGATGATGCTTCAACAGATAAAACGCCCGAAATTATTCGGGAATATGAAGCAAAATATCCTGATATTATCAAGCCAATTTATCAAAAAGAAAATCAATGGTCAAAAGGGGCCAACATCATAAAAGAATTTTTATATCCAAAGGTTCGGGGAAAATATGTTGCCCTATGTGAAGGAGATGATTATTGGACGGATGAAAATAAATTGCAAAAGCAAGTGGATTATTTAGATGCACATCCCGAAATGAGTATCTGTTTTCACCCCGTAAAGGTTATTTGGGAAGATAAATCTCAATCGGAATACATTTTTCCAACCGTTTCTGATCGCTTTAATAAAAATGTTTTAACATTAGAAGATTTATTAAAACGCAATTTCATTCAAACAAATTCCGTTGTCTATCGTTGGTGTTTAAAGGGAAAAGAGTACCTATTCCCCGATGAGATTCTTCCAGGGGATTGGTTTTTACATTTACTCCATGCACAAAATGGAAAAATCGGATTTTTAGTAGATGTGATGGCCGTTTATCGCCGTCACAGCGGTGGCATTTGGTGTGGCGCCGGCGTGACAGATGATTGGTTTTTAAAATCTGCCATTCCTCATTTAAAATTTTATCAAGAGGTTGAACGACAATTTAACGCCGATAAATCGGCCGATATAGAACAAATGATGCGACAAGCCACAGATGTTTTTATCTGCCATCAGGAGTGGGATAAATTAAAGAAAATATTGATGATATTTCCGGAAAAATTCACCAAAATCATCACTGCAGACAATCACACAAAAGACATAGAAAAATATTTCAAAAAATACAAAAAATATTATAAAATGACCAAAATTCTGATAGGCATTATCATTATTCTAAGCATTTGTTTAATTTTAAAATGAAAGGTAAAAATATGAAGAAAGTATTATTATTGGGTGGTTCACATTTTCAGGTTCCTTCCGTGAAATGCGCTAAAAGATTGGGATACCATACAATCACATGCGATTATTTGCCCGATAACCCCGGTCATAAATTTGCCGATGAATATTATAATGTCAGTACAACAGATAAAGAGGCGGTTCTAAAATTGGCACAAGATTTAAAAATTGATGGAATTGTCTGTTATGCCTCTGATCCATCGGCACCAACAGCGGCATATGTTGCTGAGAAGATGGGATTACCCGGGCAACCATATAAATCTGTTGAAATTTTATCAAATAAAGATTTGTTCCGTCAATTTTTGACAGAAAACGGGTTTAATGTTCCTCGTGCCAGAGGATTTACAAAAAAAGAAGAGGCTCATGCAGATTGGGATAACTTTAAAAAGCCGGTTATGGTTAAGCCTGTAGATTCATCGGGTAGTAAAGGTGTATCCAAAATTGAAACCTTAGATGAATTAGACAACGCCATTGATTATGCTCTTTCTTTTTCTCGTTGCAAACGATTTATTGTTGAAGAATATATAGAAAAAACAGGATATCAAGTCGATGGGGATGGCTTTTCCGTCAATGGAAAATTGGTTTTTTGGGCCTTTGGCAATCAGCATAATGATTTACAATGCAACCCTTATGTTCCGGCAGGAATTAGTTTGCCCTATCATATGGAACCGATTAAACAACAAAAATTGGTAGATCAAATACAAAAAGCTTTTGATTTATTACATTTACAAAGCGGGGCTTATAATTTTGAAGCACGATTTGATGAACAAGGAATTCCATATATTTTGGAAATCGGTCCCAGAAACGGAGGTAATTTAATTCCTCAAATTACAAAATATGCGACAGGTGTAGATATGATTGAATACACCATTAAAGCCGCAATGGGTGAAGACATTTCAGATTTAAAGCAAATCGCTGCGAATCAGTTTATCGCATCATATATCATTCATTCGAAAAAAGACGGAATTTTGAAAAAAATCAATATCTCAGATGAAATAAAACACAACATTTTAGAATATGATATGATTTCAAAAGAAGGTGATGCCGTGATAAAATTTAACGGTTCTAACGGCACTTTGGGCACGATGATTTTAAAATTTGATTCCATGGAAGAAATGCTCCATAAGATGGATAACATGGACGATTACGTGAAAGTGATTGTAGAATGAGTTTTATTTACAAAGAAAACAGTATTTCCTTAGAAAATCTAGAAATATTTTACAAATCAATGGATTGTATCTTTTTTCCGGCATTATCAACTCAAGTAATTATTCCAGAATATGTCGTCAAGCTTTACCAAAATGCCAAATTGTTCGAAGTATGGCACAATGACAATTTGGCCGGACTTATTGCTTGTTATGCAAATGATACAGAAAATAAAAATGCCTTTATTACTTCTGTCATTATTCATCCAGATTTTCAAAAAAATAAGTTGGCAACAACTTTATTAAAAAATTGCCTTTCTTATTTATCGGAACATCATTTTAATCGTGTCCAATTAGAAGTTTATCAAGATAATATGCCGGCATTAAAATTATACAAAAAAGCGGGGTTTATTGAAATCAGCCAAAACGGTCAAATGATAAAAATGGAAAAAAATCTTTAAATTCGGGGGTGTTGAACACCCCCTTTTTCTTATTCCTTAGGATATTTGTTTTTGATTTCCTGACGCCGCTGCATTAGGTCGGTAAGTTCGCTTTCATCACCTGCTTTGGCTTTACAAAAAGCATCTATCATATCACCAACTGATGGATATTCGGATAACCTTTTTTGACTATAGGTTCGCTTATCTCGCAATAATTCCGTTATTTCGTCAGACGTTGCCGGTCTGTCCCCTTGTCGCATATCCCCTGTGTAAATCATTTTTGTTTTATCGTTAATAAAATAAGTCATTGTGTTCTCCTAATATATAATTTTTACGAATACTTTAACATTGGTTTTATTGATTTGGGTGATAACGCCTGTCGACTTATTATAAATAATCAGACCGATATCTGTTGTCAATTTGGGAATCATTACTGTATTTGTTGAAAGATTTAAAAAAGGACCGTAATCGCAACTCCCACTCAGAGAGCCTCCAGGAGAATAAAACATTCCTAATAGGGAAAAATTCGAAATAATCTCTCCAACTTGATATCCAGCGATTGCCGTCGTAAATTTCAAATAAGGTATAGCCAATGCTTTGGTGACATCTGTCAAGCCTAAATCGTGCGAA